>PBZM01000075.1 GCA_002731015.1 Gammaproteobacteria bacterium | reverse complement strand
CGGCCGATTCACTTCACGCTGGCTACTCTGCGCTTCTTAAGCATTCGCAAGCAGTGGGAGCAAAATCGATCGTGATCAGTGATTCGATTGGGCCAACATTGCGCCCTAACCCAGATGCTCTACTCAGTGTCAGCAGACCGGATGAGGCAGAGTTATCGATGCGCACTGCACCTCTCCTGGTGTGTGAGGCGTTGGCAATAACCTTGGCGCATTTGTCACCTGAACGGGCCGTCGGGAGTTCCGAGGCCCTTGAGAAGCTTCGAAGCGCATTCAGAAGCGAAGGGGATTAAATGGATTTAGCGATACAACGAGACAGTCCTCTGATGCGACTCGTTCTGGATCCAGTGAATATCCTACTAATGATTTTGTTGGGAATCCTTTTCTACCTCGTTTTGTGGCCATTTTTGGAGCTTGTGTTGCACACGATCACGTGGGGCGAAGGCGACCGTCGGCTCTCGCGTGACGCAGTTCCTGGCGAGTATACCTGGTTCCACTGGCTCCAAGTGACGGCTAGTCCGCTCTCGGAACGCATGCTATACGCACCGCTGGTAAATACTCTTATCACAGGGGTCATCTCGACGGTAATCGCATTGATCGTCGGGGGTGGCCTTGCCTGGTGTGTAATCCGCTCAGATATGCCCGGTAAGGGATGGTTACAACCGGTCCTGACCCTGCCATATATCGTCCCATCGTTCGCGATCGCCTTGGCCTGGGAGACTGTCTTTCGTAGCCCCAAGGTTGGGGGCCAACCTGGTCTGTACGAGACCGTTATGGGGATCCCACCCCCGGAATGGGTTTCTTATGGCACGTTTCCGATATCAATTACATTGGCGATGCACTACTTTCCATTCGCTTACCTTCTTGTCGCTGGCGCCCTGGCGACTATTGACTCGCAGATGGAAGAAGGCGCCCTGCTCTCAGGCGCATCGCGGATGATGATCTTACGCCGGATCACTTTTCCTGTCGTCGCCCCAGCCTTTGCGGCGGCGTTCGTTCTCACGTTTGGAAAAACCATCGGCCAGTTCGCACTACCATTTTTGCTGGGTGCACCGACTCAGTTCCATACAATCGCCACAATGGTTTACGCAAACTTAGCACTCGGTCTCGACTCAATGGCGTACGTATTAGCCATTCTTCTTATTTTAATGTCTTTACTCGCGATTTGGGCATCCAACAAATTCGTTGGAAAGAACGCTCGTCGTTTCGAAACGATCAGTGGAAAAGGATTTAGGAGCCGTCAGGTCGCACTTGGTGGATGGCGCTGGCCTATCTTTTGGAGCGTGGCAACGTTTGGATTTGTGGTGGGAATCCTTCCGCTAATTTTACTCGGATATCAGTCACTGATGCTGATCGACGGCTTTTTCAATCTCAGTAATCTGACCATGCATTTTTGGACAGGACAGTCCGATCCAGAGATTGCGATGGGGGAACCCGGGGTTCTGCATAATGCAAATATCTTAGGAGCAGCCTGGAACACGATCGAACTAGCCTTCTTTTCAGCTGTAATAGCGTCTTTGATCGGCCTGATAATAGCTTATATCGTGGTCAGGAAGGAGGGTAATCCATTAGCCAAGATGTTGGACCAGATTGCTTTTATCCCCTTCCTATTCCCATCGATCGCTTTCGGCGCGATGTATCTAACCATGTTTGCTGAGCCCCGTGGCCCAATCCCAGCTCTCTACGGCACGTTTACGCTGTTAATATTAATTTCAGTAGTAAATCGACTGCCCTACTCCGTAAAAACTGGTGTAACCGCAGTGACGCAGATCGGGAGGGAACTAGAGGAGGCTGCAGAGGTCGCGGGCGCGAGTTGGGGTCGACGTTTCAGGAAGATAATCGTACCGCTTGCGAGCTCCGGGGTGGTGACAGGCATGATGGTCAGTTTTGTGGGTGTGATGAGAGAACTGTCCCTGATCATTCTGCTGATTACACCCTCGACAAGGGTCTTAATGACGGTCGGTTTCAACTACGCAGAGGAAGGTCTCACGCAACTCTCTAATGCATTGGTCCTGATCGTAGCCATGATCACCATAGCCGGTGAACTGATTCTGTGGTGGGCGGGGAAAAGCAGACTCGTTCGATTACGCGAAAAGCAGTCTTAAAGGTTAAATTAAAGATGGCCAGCATTGAAATTGAGAATTTGACCAAACGTTATGGCGCTACGACAGCCCTGGATAACGTATCTTTAAAAATCGAGTCTGGCGAGTTTCTGGTCTTACTTGGACCATCCGGGTGCGGAAAGACGACACTATTACGTTGTCTGGCAGGGTTAGAGACGCCCGATGAGGGTGAGATATATATGGACGGAGAACTCGTATTCTCCTCCAAACTCAATAGAATCGTACCGCCTGGTAAGCGCAACCTCGGGATGGTCTTTCAGAGTTACGCGTTGTGGCCGCACATGACCGTACGCAACAACGTAAAGTTCGGACTCGATGTCCTAAATCTATCTGAGTCCGACTCGAAAGACCGGCTTGATCAGGTATTAAAAGATCTTGGTATGGGCGACCTGCAGAATCGCTATCCTTCCGAACTATCGGGCGGCCAACAGCAACGGGTTGCTCTGGCGCGGCTACTGGCGACGAAACCACCAGTGTTCTTGATGGACGAGCCCTTATCGAACCTAGACGCCCGGCTCCGGATGGACATGAGGGTCGAACTAAAAAAATTTCAGGCATCCACCGGGTCCACGACAGTGTACGTTACGCACGATCAGACCGAGGCCATGACCATGTCGACCCGTGTCGTGGTGATGCGAGATGGGCTTATACAGCAAGTGTCACCACCCTCTCAGCTCTATAAGCGTCCAGAGAATACCTTCGTCGCTGACTTTATCGGTATGCCCCGAATTAATCTCATTAAGGCGAATCGGTCCAATGGAAAAAATCGCCTGTACAGCAACGGAGATATCGACATCGACATCGGGTGGGACGAGGCACCTAGCAGCATAGTAGTTGGGGCACGTCCTGAAGACCTTAAAATATCAAAAGAGAAGCTAAAAGGTAGCCAGGCTTACGAGGTTTCCTCCGTGCTACCGAACGGCCCTGAAACAATTATCCAACTTACGAGAGGAGGAACAATTCTACTTGCTCGAATTGGTCACGAAATAGACCTACATGAAGGAGAGAAAGTCACGGTTCAGTTTGATCAAAAGGCGCTCAATGTCTACGACGCCAAAAGTGGAGCCCTTTTGGGTCCGCCTATCGATACAAACGGGACCAACTGATGCGCTCCGAGATGGTTCTCGGAGCGTCAAAAAACCCACTTGGGAGGAACTATTATGAAAACGGAAATAAAAATAAAAAAGGCGTTTAAGCGAGGATTAACAATCGCTGCCGTGTCCGCTTGCATGCTGTCCGGTAGTAATACCTTCGCGGATGATGCTTGGCTGAAATCCGCTGGGCTCGGACCTTACGCGCCCGCGAAACAAGACTGGGCAGCTATCGAGAAGGCGGCCAAGGCGGAGGGCAAAGTAGTTATCTACTCAGTCTCATCACGTATCGCTAAACTCGCGCCAAAGTTTGAAGAAAAATATGGGATTGAGGTCGAGGGATACGATATTCCTTCAGATCTCCAACTCGAAAAATTCCGACGGGAACACAAGGCTGGCGTTTACAGCGTCGACGTTCTTTTTAATGCTGAGGCACCTATGCTGCTCAATGAGGCGCTACCAGACCAATTGGTCTGGAATTTTGTGCCGGAAAATATTGCCGGAGAGCTAAGTGCTGGTGAAAAAGAGCCTTTATTAGTACAGAGGCACAGTAGCCGTGTAGTGTATTACAACACCGCATTGAACCCCAATGGCCCTCCGATCGACTCATTGTGGGACCTGACGCGTGAGGAATGGAAGGGCAGAACGCTTCTGCCGAGCCCACTTGAGGACGGTATTTCAGCTAATTTTATGCAGACTATCTTGCTCAACTCGGACGCTATGGAAGCTGCGTACAAAGAGGAGTTTGGTAAGGATGTCGAGTACTCGAAGGCGGTATTGAAGGCAGTCAAAAAAAATCCTCTTATCGATAAACCAACGGCTTCGATGGAATGGCTCCATCGCTTCTTGAATAACGAGCCGGTGTTCCAGGGGTCAACTACCAAGATCTTCAAGAACGTTGGCGACGTCAAGCAAGACAAAGCTCCTATAGGCATCACGACTTTTTCCAAAATGCGGAAGAATAAAAAAGATGTTTATGCAGCCGAGCCTATTTATAACTTGAAACCCGCATTCGGAGTCAGCTACCCCACCTCCCTGATGGTGGCGGATATGGCGCCGCATCCCAACGCGGCGAAACTTCTTATCCGCTACATGATGGAAGACGGTTTCAAGCCTTGGAACGAGCCAGGCGACTACGCGGCCCGGGCACCAGTCGAGGCGCGTCAAGTTAAGGACTATGGATTGCCAGCCTTTAATGATCTGGGACTAATACCCTTGGACCCTGACCAGGTTTACAATTCAAAGTATGAATTCTTAGCTCTTTACCTATCACTAAATTAAAAAAACCTTGGACGGCGCCACACTCAAAATGCGGCGCCATCCTATTCTTTGCCAGTTGCTGGCAAAGACACAAAACCGGTTCAACCGTTAAGGACACATGAATGATCCACGCCATTCTATTCGATGCAGGCGATATTCTTTACAGCAAACCGAGTCGTCAGCAAGCTTTCGATACATTTTTGCTGTCTCGTGGTTACGCTGCCTCGAAAAATCCGGACCCGATAGCAAAGGAAATGCGTTTAAAAGCCCACGCGGGACAAATGACCGAGCTAGAGTTTTTTGAGAGATTAATGGCACATCATGGTGTGAATCATCCGAAAGATGTTGAGGATGGGATTGAATTACTCCACGCGGAACAGCGAAAAGTGATCTTCTTCGACGGCGTAGCGGATACTCTATTTGAATTAAAACGACAGGGATTCAAGCTAGGAATCGTAACGAACACCTATAACTCTCGGCAGGAGAAATATAAATGGTTTGCTGCGCTAGGGATCGACCAGGTGTGGGATACGTATGCAAATTCCTGCGATTTAAAGATTATTAAGCCAGATCCAGCAATCTATATGGCGGCTCTAGATCCTATAGGGGTACACCCCCAAAACGCAGCCTTTGTGGGGCACGCAAAAAAAGAATTAGACGGCGCAAAGGCGTTAGATATAACAACCATTCGGTTTAACCCAGATCCTGATTGCCTTGAGGCGGACTTTACGGCCAATTCATTCAGAGACATCCTCGACTTGTCATGCATCATCGAATCAGCGAACGCCAGGTCGGCCAATAAGCCGTCGATATGACATTATTCGGTCTGATTCTAAATCTAGTCGCGGCAGCAATTCTGCTAATTTGGTCGGTCAAACTAGTACAATCTGGTATTGAGAGGGCGTACGGTTCAAGGATACGTCGTGCGCTACAGCAAGCAGGCAGCCGAAGGATCCAATCTGCCACATTTGGTTTAATGCTAGCAATCCTACTGCAAAGTTCTACGGCAGTTGCTGTTCTGACAGCGAGCTTCGCCTCAACTGGCCTGATAGCACCCTCGGTTGGAATCGCGGCGGTGCTTGGAGCTGACCTCGGCTCGGCATTGGTCGTACAAATTCTATCCTTCAATCTAAGTTGGCTGATCCCGATTTTTCTGATCGCGGGAGGTATTGGTATTTTCAAGGGCAAGACTCCTCGGGCCCAACAGACAGGGCGCGTTCTGGTTGGAATAGCTCTGATTCTCATTTCACTCGCCATGCTAGGCGAGGCAACTCAGCCACTCCAGCACAACACGTTTGTTCCGCTTGCGGTCGATTACCTGAAAGCGGACCCCTTAACGGCCTTCCTAGTTGGTGGAATTTTTACATGGCTGATCCACTCAAGCATCGCTGCCCTGCTACTCATTATCGCCTTCCTGGCGCAGGGAATAATCCCATTCGATGTGGCCGTGGCTCTGGTCCTCGGAGCAAATGTCGGAGGAGCCTTAATAGCAGTGATCCTCACAAGGGAGGCTGATAAAACTGCACGTTTGGTTACTGTGGGTAATCTTTGGTTACGTGGCATGGTCGCTATTCTTATATTAATAGCGATACAAATCTGGCCCGTGCCTGAAAAATTCGTTGAAGATGCGAATGTTCATTACTTGGTCGGATTTCACGTCGGACTTAACTTTGCTCTGGTTGTCTTAGGACTTCCCCTAGTCCAGCGAGTGGAACTGATTCTCGACAAACTAATCTCCTCAGATAATTCGGCCACAAATGGCATCGGGGCCAACAGACAGACCGTGTTAGAGAACGAAAAGATTCACATACCAACCCATGCCCTCACCAGTACCACCCGCGAACTGTTATATCTTTCGGAGCTCGTACAAAAGATGTTCGAGCCAGTGATGGAGCTCTTCGAGAAATGGGATGAATCCTTAATTGACGACCTGCAGGCACTGGAGCTTGAAGTCAACAGCGTTCATAAACGCGTTAAGAACTATGTCACTGAGGTCATTCGTCATAACCTCAGTGAAGAAGAATTGGGACGTAGTCACGAGCTAGTTATGTATGCAGACAACATGGAGGCTGCGGGAGATGTTATTGTAAAAAGCCTATTTAAGCTAGCGGCAACACAAAACAAGAAAGCGCTCATTTTCTCTGACAAGGGACGAGAAGAACTGACAACTCTACACAACCGGATTCTTGTGAACATGCAATTAGCAATGAACGTGCTTTTGTCGAGTGACCTCGAGAGTGCACGGCAACTGGTTCAAGAAAAGCGAGCCTTGGGGACGATGGTGCTGGAAAGTCACCGTAACCATTTAGATAGGCTTCGAGACGGGGATTCCGCAAGCCTCCTATCCAGTAATATACACATCGAATCATTGAGAGCTCTAAGACAAGTCAACTCCGCGTTTTCATCTATCGCTTATTCATTAGTCGCAGAACGCAGCCGTCTCGGATAGCGCATTTCCTGAGCTAAATACGATTCTGGCATATCCAATTGAAGAGGCTCGGTTTTAAGGCACCTGCGACTCCAAGACCTTCGGGTTTAGATTTCAAGCACCTTAATAAGACTAAAAATAAAGATTCGTCCATTAAAAAGGGAGCTAAGTAGCTCCCTTCGCGAAATGGTAATCTCGAGCGATCACATTTCAGTGGGCTAGCGCGTGGGCTCAGGAGTTACCCCGAACCTCACTACGGCAACCAACATCACTCAAAATTAGACTCAATTCACTAGACATTGGATCACCTCCTTCAAATTACTGCTGAACATGGCGCTAAAATACTTGATCCATTCATGGTGTCAATCCAAAAAGGTTTGCTCGTCGTTCTAAATGAAAAAACCCATAACAAACGCGGCATCTCCATAAGCAATGATACATGTCTCAATATGCCACCCCTCCCGACCAAAGGAATTATAGGCATCGGAGACATACCTTTTTAGTCCAAAGGTAATAAAGAAACCGTATAGAGCGATCCAAAAATTCTAGACTCCAAAACTGTATGACGCCTTGCGTCTCAGTCCCCACGTCAAAGTGAACGAGTTTTTGACAACCTCCAAAAAAAAACTCGATGTCGATAAAATCTCACTAATTGGTTCCGCGCAGTTGATATTGCGCATTAAAAGAGTACTTTTGTTGATAAGAGTTATTTGCAGAACTAAGGACTAAGGCATGAAAAAAATAATATTTTCTGCGTTACTTGGGGCACTTGCTTTCCCGGGGTTTGCAGACACAACTGACCAAAAGTGGATGACCATTGTTGAATTGAAGAAACAGGGTATGCATTGCGTTGACGACCCTAACTGTTTCAACCGGTACCACCCCGAGATTCCCGCACGTGCCAAAGCCAACGTAGGGGATATGATTGTCTACCACACACGTGATGCCCTGGACACGGAGTTCACACTAGATTCCATTCCCGCCGACCTGGCTACAGTGGACCTTGGATTGGTGCATCCGATGACCGGACCCGTCCATATCAATGGCGCGAAGCGTGGTGACGCCATTGAGGTAGAGATCGTGGACGTCGCTCCCGATCAATACGGATACACGGTAATCGCGCCTGGTTTCGGTTTCCTGCGCGATGTTTTCACAGAGCCATATATCGTGAACTGGCGGTTAACTAGAACCGGTGCTGTAGCACCTGGCATGCCGGGCGTAACAATACCTTATGAGGCATTTCCTGGCTCAATTGGAGTCATGCCGGGTCTACCGGAGATAGAGGAGATCAAGGCACGTGAGGCTGGTCTGGCGGCCGTGGGCGGTGCTGTGTTGGGCCCGTCTGGAGCGGGCGCTCTTCCGGCCAACCTTTGCGGAGAGGGTGCCCGGGCAGAAAAAAATTGTTTGAGAACCATCCCTCCCCGTGAAAATGGCGGCAACATGGACGTGCAACAAATGCAGATCGGCACCCGGGTATTGTTTCCCTGCTTTATCGATGGCTGTGGCGTCTTCGTTGGAGACGTCCACTATGCTCAAGGTGACGGCGAGGTAAGCGGAACCGCCATTGAGATGGGCTCCGTAACAACACTGCGTGTCCGCAAGATCCATAAAGGTAAAGGCGCCACCATGGAAATGCCCGCGACCCTCGGTAACGACCAGATTATCGATATGGAGCCAACCCGGTACTACCAAACCGTCGGAATCCCGGTCAAGGGTAAGGGCGAGATCCCTCCTACCCATCAGTACCTGTCGGGTGCCCCTATCGCGAACCTCGAGAACTTAAATGAAGACCTGACCATCGCGGCAAGACACGCGCTTCTGCAGATGATCGACTACATCGTTGAAGAACACGGTCTAACAAAAGAACAGGCCTACGTTTTGAGCTCGATCGCGGTTGATTTAAGAGTCGGTCAGGTGGTTGACGTTCCTAACTACGTTGTCACCGCGGTTTTGAATCTCGACGTTTTTGATAAGTATCGGCACTACTAGAGTGAGCGTCGAGGGGCGAAAGCCCCTCGACCATGAGTCTTGCAAAGGCGATCTTTTCTAACAGTTTTGTTACTGGCTCCGGCGGCGGTAGCGCACTCGCCTTGGGGCCAGTATACGGTGTACCGACAAAAACATCTGCTAATACTCAGCTCAAAAACAGATCCGGATTCATATCCTTATTCGGAGGTACTTGTTGACGCGATTAACCGCGAAGAGCCGCGAGCAAAAGCGAGAGCGGCCCGGGCCAAAAATATAGATCGTTGCTACAACCTTATCTTGACGAATCAGATGCAGTTCATGCTGTTACCGCGGCAAACAACCAACGCGATGCGAGAAAATACAGGACAATTTTCAGACCGAGAAGCACTACCAATAAAAACCATGTATGAATTTGGTAACTTAGTATTAAGCGTTCGCTCGGATATGGAGGACAACATAGTCAGGGTCGTGACGTATTCGATATTGGAACAGTTGGATAAGTTGCCGAATGCTTCTAACCCGGAGGAAATGCTTAAAATTGACAGCGTACACGGCGAGAGCCTCACCGCTATCAGGAAATTCCTCGCGGAACACCGGAAATCCTAACCAATATTTAAATACCTTGACCAGAGGTATTCCGCCATGCGGAATATTGAACACTTAAAAACCCCATAAACATTTTGTAACATCAAGCCACACAAAAGGTCTCTTTATTTGAGGTAACTCTGATGCAAATAACGCTTCTCGACGGAGGGCTAGGACAGGAAATATACCGTCGATCAAAGCTCACTGAAGCACTCCTCTGGTCAGTGGAGGCGATGCTCAACGAGCCAGAGATCGTTACAGAGGTGCACCTCGAATTTATCCTAGCAGGCGCTGAAATATGTACACTGAACACTTATACAGCGACGTCCACAAGACTCCGAAACTCAAATCGTGAAGATGACTTCGAGCTTATACATTCTATGGCCGATCACGCTCTGCGGGAAGCCATCCAGAAAAGTGAGCTTCCAGTAAAAGTTGCTGGTTGCCTCCCACCTCTTCATGGTAGCTATCTCGGAACGCCCTCCCGCACAAAAAGCAGCATGTGGGACGAATATGCGAAGATAGTTCAACTACATCCCACGGTCGATCTGTGGATCATAGAGACAATGACCAACCCGCTCGAGGCAGAAGCCGCGGTCGCGGCTGGCCTCGAGAGCGGCAAACCAGTTTTCCTAGCCTACCGTCTAGAAAACAACGGCAGGTTAAAATCAGGACATACACTCAAAGAGGTTAAGGGTTGCTTTGACCACAACGAGCTCAACGGGATCCTCATAAATTGTAGCGAGCCTGAAATCATAAGCGACCATATAACGGAGTTGTCGGACTTTGATATGCCATTTGGCGCATATGGAAATGGGTTTGTGAGCGTTGAACCACTTGCTCGTGGTGAGTCGGTGTCCAAGCTGCAGGCTCGTACAGATCTATCACCGGAAAAATACGCGGATTACGTAGACCAATGGATATCACTCGGTGCGACCATCGTTGGAGGCTGCTGCGAGATCTCGCCCTCACACATTCAAGAGGTAAAGCGTCACCTTACAAATATTTAAATATTAGATCTGGGTCAGATAGAGCCACAACCTGTGTATAGAGAGTTATTGGAGGGATCGGGCTTGGTGGTGAATTTAAATTTACATGAAGACCAATGTTTCTAACATCGACTGAAAAATGATTAGAAAAAATAGGAGTTGTTTAAAGACCGCTACAGAAGCGGTCTTTCTATTCTACGCAGTCCGAGTATTCAACTTTCCGTCGGACCACCAGCATCTTTCCATGCGGAAAAACCACCCAAGTTATGAACCTTGTCGTATCCCATATCGACCAAAGTTTTGCCGGTTAGAGCCGCCATCCCCCCGGCTCCGCAAATTACTAAAATTTCTTTATCTATAGAAATCTGATCGTTATAAAAATCAGTTGATGGATCCGCTACAAATTCGATCATGCCACGAGGAATACGGAGGGCATCCTTCACGGTTCCAGACTGATCGATTTCTTTGCCATCACGAACATCAATGACTACTGCATTACCGGAATCCATAAGAGAAACGGCGTCTGCAACACCAATCGTTGGTACTAACGCGTTAGCTTCACTTAGAAAATCTTGGGCCGTCTTCTTCATATTTAATCCTCTTCTCGACTTTGTTCATCTAGTCAACAGTTACCAGTCAGTGATCGAGAATAATGACACATTAACATCGGTCCAAATAGCCACTTCCGTCACCATGATCTATCACTTCTTTACATCGTTACATCTTTACATCTTTATGTCTTGAGCTCTTTCATGATCTGCTCGCTTAAAATCCAGAATTTCCTACTTCCAGCCCTGTTCCCAAGTATCGCTATTTTTTAAGTCATGCCAGTCTACAGCGATGATTTTCTTATTAATTACCGATTCCAACGCACAGTATACAACCGCACCATCCTCATCGAATTTAACCTCAACCACTAAAAAATGTTTCTCTTTGTTCTTGGGTTTAACCGCCGTCCATTTGCTTTGAAACAGTTTCGCAGGATTAATTTTATTCATCCAGACACCTAAAAATTTTAATAGCGACTTGGTTGATGTGGACAGAATGACTTCCTTGACCTCATTCTGCTAATTAATCATTAAATTGGCAGCGCTACTCGTCCCTACAAAAAGTCTGATAAATAGTCAGACAGTTGCCAACCATATTAGCCAGCCGTTCGACTTGCTCCCTCACCTGCATCCCACCTATATTTAAAGGATTTTCAGGGAAACACTGTCAATTTTATTCCTAATGCCAAAAGAAATAACTGAAGCACAGAGTTAAACTGGTCGCCGGATACGAGTCTCCCTATTTGATTACCTAACCACATTCCAAAGAATATAGGTCCTAAACCGAGCGTGCTGAGAATTACGAATTCCCAGGTCATAAGATTGGAAACGGCAAGCCAGATGAATTGACCGCTTCCCATAGCGATAAAATAGACACTAATCGAAAATATAAACGTTTCCCTGCTCAGATTAAGAGAAGTGAGATACATTAGAATTACCGGAGCCGATACACCGGTTGTGCCGCCTGCGAGGCCCGAAAAAAATCCCACCGGACCAGCTAAAAGTTTCGCGCTCGTGTTACTCAGATAAAAAGGATTCAGACGCCTAGAAATTACGTAGATTATTAGCAGACCACCCAAGATTTGAATTAATAATTTGGGCTCTGCATTCAGAAGTACGAAAATGCCGACCCCCGAACCAATCACAGAGAGAATTGATAATGAAGGAAGTGGGAATTGCCGGTTCCACGATTGTCTATACATCCAAACCTGGTAAAAATTTGGTACGACACTTGGAATCGCAATCATAATTATTGCAAACGTGAGGTCGGTGACTGATGCGATGACCGGCACAGCAATAACTGGAACCCCCATACCCGAAAAACCTTTGCAAAAGCCGCCAAATGCGAAGGCGCTTACAATTAATAGAAGCTCAAGAGAGCTGACATCTGGGGTCATTTCTTCAATCGATAAATTTAAACGTTCAGTTTAGCGTGCCTATCCGGAACTAATTCGAAACAATGATTTGACCGGTCCCATACAATCTCGGATTAGATCGCAGGGCTCATTCTTAGATTGTCCGAAGCCTAAAACATCCGCAAGCCTTTGGTTCACAGGGGTTTAAGCGAGCAGTATACAAGAATCGATTGAACACAATAGACTACGTTTACTGGGTTTCTAATGGTCCAACGGTGTGTCTTTCGTTCTAAGTGATTGACATGCCTTATTGGCAAATGAAGTATCTGGAGTATCGCCAATAAAAAATTTATTGTGAATATCGAAAACACTTAATAAAAAGGAGAAATGTGATGCGTAATACTCATGTTCGTATGTGTACATCAATTTTGGTTTCGGTAGGTCTGTTGTTCGGCTCTTACGCACACGCAGATCGTTATGTTTTGGGTGGGAATCCACCCGGCAGTCTTTTTAATTCAATAGCCAATGCGATCGGAACGGTAGTGAGTCAGAACTCGGAAAACACTATCGACGTGCTCCCACAAGGAGGAACTGTTTACTACCCGATGATGTTATCCAAGGAGGTAGATTTCGGATTGGTCAATCCCTTCGATGCGTATGCTGCGCATACGGGCATGGCCCCCTATGGATCGAAACTAATTGACAAAGGTTTTTCTCTCAGGACAGTAATGGTCGGCAAACCTATTAATATTTCGTTTATCACCACCAAGGATTCGGGTATTAGGAATTTTGAAGATCTGAAGGGTAAGCGAGTAGTCGCAGATTACGGGGCATTTGCTAGTTCGTCTCTGTCTGCGAATACTTTATTAGCGACTGCCGGCTTGACGAAGGATGATATTAAAGTTGTGAGCGTCGGCTCATATCCTCAAGGCGTTAAGGCAGTCCAAGAGGGACGTGCGGACGCCTCAGTCGCATCCATTGGGAGTGGTGTAACAAGGGAGCTTGATGCGACTCGTGGAGCAAAAATCTTGTCGGTCACAAACACACCCGAAGCCTTATCTGCCGCCCGTAAAATTGGTAAGTCTTGGGTTATATCTGCGGTGAAGCCAGGCGCTCCTGGGGTTAGTGAAGAGGTCAACGCGATCAGTTATGGTGTGCCAGTTGTTGCTCGGGCAGACCTTGACGACCGAGCGGTCAGAAGTTTGTTAGAAACAGTATGGAATCATCATGAAAAACTTCCGGGCATATTCGGATGGATGCGTGGATGGACCCCAGATAAGTTCGTTAACACGGCGGTAAGTATTCCTTATCATCCTGCGGCTATTGCGTTTTATAAAGAAAAAGGAGTGTGGACAAGTGAAATGGACCGCGTTCAGTCCTCTCTAAAATAGTTGGATGAGCTGTCTGCTCTCTCGATGAAAATGCAAGGGCTAGAACAAAGACTTGTCCAAACCCTTGCATTTTTTTTGCCTCTATCTGCACTAATTTACGCATTAAACATACCCATTTACCTGAATTTTATTTTTTATCGGGAACAGTTCTTAATCGCTTTCGCCTCACTGTCATGCGCGTTTGTTTTCTTAAGCGACACCAACGTATCTCATGTACTGATCAATAAAAATTTCGATCATATGTTCCGTCGATTTGCGGCGCTCGCATGCGTCAGCTATGGCGGATATGGAACCGTCTATTACGAATCAATTTTGTTTATGATCGGCTTTATTACTTGGGACAAGGTTCTGGCGGCAAGCCTCGGTATATTCTTTTTGCTAGAGGCGCTCCGTCGCTGCACCGGTTATGTCTTAGTGATTCTTGGTATCGCAGCTTTATGTCTCCCTGTGATTCTGAGTTCAATTTCAGATGGAGGTTGGGTACGCAATATCCCGCTAGACCGAATGCTCACTTTGATATTTTTTGGTCAGGGCGGTATCCATGGTATCCCAATAGCAGTAGCCGCAACGATTGTCAGCGTCTTTATAATCTTCGGCCGTGGCCTAATTATGGCCGGGGGTGGGGACTCAATCCGGTCAATATCTAGTTATCTAGTGGGACGAAATGGAGGTGGCGACAAAGTCGCGATTGTGGCTAGTGGATTATTTGGAAGCTTGTCCGGTAGCGCATCCGCAAATGTTGCGACTACAGGCGTAATGACGATCCCACTCATGAAGGCCCAAGGAATTCCATCACACCGAGCAGCGGCTATAGAAGCAGTAGCTTCCACCGGTGGTTTAATTTTGCCACCTATAATGGCTGCGACCGGCTTTTTAATAGCGGAATACCTTGCCATACCCTATTCAGAAGTGGCAGTTGCAGCAGTTATCCCTGGTTTACTGTTCTATGGATGTGTATTTCTTTATTGTCACTATGCTCATCTGTCAATACCAAAACGTAATACTGACAATCTAGAACCTAGCAAAACCAAACCAAGCGCTAAACAGCTCCTCTGGGACCTCGCACCTTTTTTTGTCCCAATAACGGTCCTCATCATGCTCCTCTTTGCTTTTTATCAGAGCGCTGAGGTGTCAGCTGTTGGCGGCATTATTGCTGCCCTCAGCGTGGGCTATGCGAACGGTCGAATAAGATTGTCTACAATCTTTGGGAAACTATTACGTGATGCCGCACCACAAATTGTCGAAATTACAATAATTTGTGGTTGTGCGGGAATCATAATCGGAGTGCTCGGCATAACAGGGATCGGGGCCTCACTGTCTCGTCTAATATTGACAATCGCTGGAGACAATTTGTGGATCGTAACATTCGTATCCGCGTTAGCATGCATAATTCTGGGGATGGGGGTTCCAGTGACAGCTACTTACGTTATTGTCATTGGTCTGGTGGCACCGGCTCTAATTTCTTTCGATGTTCACCCATTAGCTGCACATCTTTTCGTCTTTTATTTTGGAACCCTTTCATTTTTGACGCCCCCCGTTTGTTTAAGTGTGTTTGTTGCAGCAAATCTCGCTAAATCGAAGATCGGTGCTACCGTGATTGAGGCTCTCAAAATCGCTTTGCCAGCCTACCTTCTACCGCTACTTTTTGTTTTGGAACCGGGCTTGATTGGCCTGGGTTCCTTTGAACACGTGGCCTTTGTCTTGGCTCTAACAATGATCGGCTTAGGTGCGCTAACGATTATGCTACTGCCTCTCAAAGTTAGGCTCTGGAACCAACCAGTTATTATCACTCGTTTTACGGCTGCCGGGGTCGCTGCCCTAAGCCTGGGCGCTCTAATTTCTTAGGTAGATTGCTTTACGAACTTAATACAGTGGTCGAACAACAAACTCATGGCTGCCGGATCAGCTTCGTTATTACCAGCAATATCAAGCGCACTTCCATGAGCGACGGTGCCAAAGATGATAGGAGCCCCAACAGAAATTGCTATGCAACTACGTGGAGCTATCGTTTTGACGGGAATATGGCCCTGGTCGTGATATAGCGCGACGATGCAATCGTAGTCTGACCGATGAAACAATGAATCCGCCGAAATCGGGCCGTCCAAGTTAATCCCCATGTCAACCAAATGTTGAGCCGCCGGCTTAGTAATCGTTTCATCTTCGGACCCGAACAACCCGTCCTCTCCTGCGTGGGGGTTTAATCCGCAAAGAGCAAACCTTGCACCCGGGTAACCACCGTCACCAAAGTATTTATCGACTGTCCGAACCGCAGAGATAATTTGCTCTTGGGTTAATTGGCTAATGACTGAGGTGAGAGATTGATGGAGGGTAACGTGCGCAACTTTGAGATGCCCTCCGATAAGCAGAAGAATAACCTCGGAAGAAAGGCCTACTGTTTTCTTAAGCAAACTTGGATAGCCTGAAAATTTTATCCCCGCTTGGTTTACAGACAATTCTGTATGTGGGGCCGCTGCAACAGCTGCGATTTTCCCCTCTAGTGCGTCTTTTATCGCCAGCCGGGCTGACTCATAGAGCACCGTCCCCGTTAAGGCAGAACTTCGACCAATCAAATCACTTGTTATCGACAAATCAGGCCGAACCGAAATTAACTCTCCCTCTGTGCCGTTGGACAGCCTAAACTTCCACCCATCAAACCACTCGCTATTTGGATCAAGGCTGAGGGCAACGCCCTTAGCGAATGTAGCCGGACCATAGATCGACCAAGTTATCCTCGGATCAGGTTGTCTCCCAACCAGTGCTTTCCAAACGACTTCCGGACCGATACCGGCTGGATCGCCAAGCGCAACCCCTATACGAGTTGTCACAGTGGAATGGCCAATGCAGTGTCGATGCGATCTGAATCCAAGACTACTGTCCGTTCTCTGATTCTAAAACCCAATCTGCAATCAGCATCATTAACCCACACATCAATATACTCGCCACTCGCGAATAAGATCGTATCCGAATTAGGAAAAATTAAGTAACAGACAAAAGGCGTAATGATCTCAGACTGACGATCACCAGTCATACTCGCGGACAGGATGTGCCGATAAGATTGCGGTGGATAAACATTTACACGTGCGATTGACAAAATCCGGTCGCGTAACTGCCCTTTAGTCTGACAGTGAATTAAGCCAGCTGGGAAGCCAGATTCGAGATTGTATTTTGTTGTCACATCATAACTAGATTCGTCATGGAAGCCGTCGAGCCATAAATCAAATTGCTTGTGGTCAAGGTATGCGGTGTGTCGGGCTATCGCGGTAGCGAAGGCTTGGCTGAGCTCTATCATACTTAATTCATCGGCGGCATCATATCGTAGTATTGGGACCAGAAGCCTCTTATTGCTGCTTCTGATACACGACTAGAACTGCTCTTGTAGTCACTCCCCCCCATGCAAACAATTGCGTCATTACCAGACGAATAAGGAGCGTTTTTTTGCACGAATGCTCCGACCGCGCCATCTTCCATTGATATAAATCCCGCAGGACCCACGAGATTTATCTGTTTCTGTCTTAATGAAGATAACGCATCAGAGTCGCCTTCAAAGCCGTAATACCACCAGATAACGTCAGTTTTACTCTCCGATCTAGGAATCACCTGGCGAACTGCTAACGAATTATTAATTTGGTGGACCACTGTAGTCGGAAATATTGTGAGAATCTGCAGAGAGATACCATCGTTAAACTCATCTAAGAAGTTTAGCAACGATGGATCACTTAATGTGAAGTCATCGAGATTAGCGCGTAAATTTTGCTTGTCGTATCCATCGTGATTATCACTCTTTCCTCGCCTCGAGTACGAAATATGGTTAGCCCCAGTTTCGCTGATCATTAATCCGCCCGACTGGGTAAGCCGGTTGAGTTTGAACGTAGTAAAAAATGTGTGCAATATGCTCGCATGATAACTATCGCGAGTATTTTCAACATACAGCTTCCAGTTGTTATGCATGACCTGTGTCGCTTTACCAATTAACACTGGCTTTTTGTGGAGCACCCGGTCCAACCTAGGTGAGATTTCTGGTCCAAGAAAAGCACTAAATTCTGGTGCCTCTTTTGAAAATGTTCCAAAAATTAGGCCCTTATAGTTGGTTAAACGCAGTTCTTCTAGGTGATGGTTCGATTTATCAAAGCTCTCTGGCATACCGCCTTGGCCTTTAACTCCCCGCTCAAACGCAACTCCAGTGAGAGCACCGTCTAGACCATACGTCCATCCATGGTAAACACACGAAAATTCTGTGAGGACACCCTCAGGCTCAAGACATAAAAGTGAGCCTCTGTGAATACAGCGGTTTACGAAAGCTCTCACGCCACTTGGTGATCGGACGACGACCACTGGAATATTCATAACCTCAGTGGTGAAGTATGCGCCATCAACTTTAAGCTGGCTTTCCATCCCCAAAAAAGACCAACTGGGACCCCTAAAAATATTGTCATATTCGTCATGAAAAAT
>PBZM01000074.1 GCA_002731015.1 Gammaproteobacteria bacterium | reverse complement strand
GACTTCGGCTTCGACTTCGGCTTCAACTTCGGCTTCGACTTCGACTTCGGCTTCGGCTTCGACTTCGGCTTCGGCTTCGGCTTCGACTTCGACTTCGACTTCGACTTCGACTGGAGTTATGTCCTCTTCGGAAGGTGTATCAGCCCCTCGATCGATTTCTTGTGAAACACCGAAGCCAGTTACATCAGCAACTTCATGCCTAATGTAGTCATTGATATCGTCAAACGCCGACTTCGTATCTGCTTCACCTTCTAAAGGCGTTCGAAAAACCTCATCGCTAAACCCATGCCCTAAGCCAAAAATACGATTCGCCAGTCTTTCCAACCGATTCGCGATCAGATCTTCAACTGCTGTATCGTCCATCTGAAGTGAGACATCGCCACGGGCCATGCTCTCGTCAGGTCGCAGCTGCACACCCTCGGGCGTACCATTAATTGACGATAAATAGATCGCCAAATCCTCAGGATGCATCCTTAAAATTGGTGGATATTTGGGTTGATAACCCTCCAGTTGGTCAAGACAACCCTGTACCAATCGCGCAACGGCAGTCGGACCAACTGTTAATTCACCTCGGACTAATTCAGTACCAACATGAACGGCCAAACGTGATAGCGGCTCAAAAAACTCACTCACATTATCACTAGCACGTGCTAGCTTCTTAGTAAGTCCATCATAGGTTTTACGACTAGACTCGAGCTGCACCTGAAATTCTCTTTCCGTCGCTTCACGAACTTCAGTCCTCACCGCTTCAACTTTGGCCTGCGCTTCACAAAGTTGGTCCTCAAGTTCCTTGATCTTTGGTTCGAATTTCTCAGTCAATTCGACTTGTTTTGCGGCAACTGCCTCAGCAACCCTCGCCGTGACTTCTTCTTCAGTGAAACCTATTGCCGTCGGCAACGCTTCGGATTCAGGCTCAGATTCGAGTTCAGTAGTTGTATCAACACCAACTTCAGCTTCAGAGACATCGGAACCAATCTCAGGGTCAGAATCTTGTGATGCTTCACTTGCGCTATCTGACTCCAGTTCCGTATCAACAGTGCCCGGAGATTCTGTTGTCGCGGCCGAAGCAGAACCGATCTGCATTGGCTCGAATATAGCTTCAGTATCAAGAACGCGCCAAGGCGGATCCTCGAACGGAAAATCGTCCTTCTGATTCAAGAGCTCGTTGTCTTCGAAAGGCTGATCAAGATCAGCCCCATTTGCAACATACGCTGCTTTCTTAGACGAAGTCATCGCCACGACCTGCTAGAACAAGCTCACCAGCATCAGAGAGCTTCCTAGCCGTACGCATGATATTCTTCTGCGCTTCCTCCACATCGCTAATACGAAGGGGGCCCTTTGCTTCCATATCGTCTATAAACATAACCCGAGCACGTGATGACATATTGTCAAAGAATTTCTCTTTAACAAATTCGCTCGCACCCTTAAGTGCTGTCATTAATAGATCTTGATCAACATTTCGCATGATCGTCTGAATCGCGCGATTATCAACATCGACCAAGTTCTCAAATGTGAACATATTATCTTGAATCTGTTGCGTGATGTCTTCATCAAGATTCATCAGGCCTTCCATGATCTGGCTCTCCATGTCTACCTTAACGAAGTTCATGATTTTCGCGGCTTGCTTTACGCCACCAACACTCGAGGAACGGGCAGAAGAATTGTTGCTAAACTGCTTCTTCATAATACTTTCAAGCTCGAGCATCGCAGCTGGCTGCACTGTCTCGAGCGCTGCTACACGTTGCATGATCTCTGGCCGAACAGTTTGCGGTAAAAATTGTAAGACATCGGCCGCAACTTCAAACTCAAGTACCGACAGGATAATCGCAATAACCTGTGGGTGCTCATTACGAACCATATCGGCAATCGCCCGGGCATCCATCCATTTCAGGATCTCGAGGCCCTTTGAAGCCTGTCCAGGAAGGATCCGGCCCATCACAGATGCGGCCTTGTCTTCACCAAGGGCCCGCTTCAGAACATCCTCCACATAGTCACTTGTCCCAAGACCTAGGCTAGTCTGTTTCTTCAAAGTTGACACAAACTCGTCGAGTACGTAGTTCACAGCCTCTTGCGACATATCAGCAGCACTTACCATAGCAGCTCCGATACTTTGAACCTCTTTAGGATCCATGTACTTGATGATATTGGCTGCTTCCTGTTCTCCAAGGAGGAGGAGCAGGACTGCTGCTCGGTCAGTTGACGTTAACCCTTCGATTTCCTCTCGGAGGGCATCCGTCATTTCCTGTTGATCCATATCTGCCATGACGAACCTCTTAACTCGCTTTAATCATTGACTTCAATACAGTCGCCACACGGCCTGAGTCCTCTTGGACTAGCATCCGAATGAGAGCTACTTTATCGTCATACGTATTCGCAGTATCCAACAAATCAGCTGATATTGAAGATTTCTTAGGCTTAAGCTTCGCCCGAATCTCCTCGAGAGACTCCCCTTCCCCGATCTCAATCTCGCCCTCTGCGATAATCGGTGCCCCGTCTGAGCCCACTGGCACACCGTCAGCGTTAACCCCGACAGCACCGGCTGGGAGAGGTTGTCCATCAGGACCAAGCACCGGCTCAGCCGTTTGTTCCGCCGCTAACCGCATCGCTTCAGCCTGTTCAGCAGCCTTACGTTCATGTGGCAATGGGATACCAAGAAGTTTGTAAGCAATGGGACGGACAAGGATAAACGCGATCAATGCAAACACAATCAGTGCAACAATGCCTTTGATAGCGTTTAGAAGCAAAATGTTTTCATACCACGGCATAAGGTTCTCCAATTCAGCTGCCGGATCGAAAGGTGTCGCGACAACAGTTACCTGATCACCTCGCTCAGCGTCAAAGTTCACAACACCACGAACCAAATTATTAACTCGTGTCAGTTCTGGTTCTGTCATTTCTACCAGTGACGGACCTTCAAAGTCAGCAGGATCAACACCCTCAGGTGGTTGCGGATACTCGCCAGGCGCAAACCGATTCACGGCGACTGCAACTGAAACGCGCATAACCTCACCATTAGCATCTTTAACCGTTCGAATAATGCGATCAAGCTCATAGTTTCGAGTCGTACGCGAACTGACTGTTTCACCAATATTTGCGGTCGACTTCGAAGTTGCACGGCCATCTTGATCAAACTCGGGATCCATTGGTGGTTGGTTTGTTGTTGATCCAGGCACACCCTCGGCATCGGTGGTCGCCATACGGTCAAGTGATAACACTTCTGACCGCGTTTTTTCGCCTTTCTCGTTTGGATCATAAGTCTCGAACGTGCTCTCCACTTCGGTGAAGTCCAGCTCAACATCGACTTGTGCACGCACATTATCTTCGCCATATATTGGGCCAAGTAACTGATAAATACGATTCCTATAGGTGTTCTCTAGCTGCTGTTTGTGACGTAATTGAGCACTAGTTAATCCGAGCGGACTCTCCTGTGTCGTATCACTCAACAAATTACCCAATGAATCTACTACCGAGACGTCTGTCGGGCTAAGATAAGGAACACTTGACGCTACCAAATTGATAATGGCATTAACCTGATTCGCATCCATATGGCGGCCCGGATAACGCGTAATTACAACTGATGCTTTTGGTGGTGTCCGATCACGAACAAATACGGACTGCTGAGGAAGAGCCAGGTGCACACGGGCATGTTTAACCGTCGAAATGCGAAGAATCGACTTCGCCAATTCCTGCTCAACAGCTGCAGCGTAATTTGCTTGTTCCATAAACTGAGAGGTTGTAATCGAAGAGGATTGGCTCAGCGCTTCAAACCCATTTGCCGAACCTTCAGCCGGAATACCTTGCGAGGCTAGATAAATCTTTGCCTCATGATACGACCCGGCATCCACTTCCAATTGACCACTCTGACGATTTAGTTGCGGAGAGAATCCTCCCTCCTTTAATGCTTCCATCGCCGACTGCCGATCAGAATCTGTCATTCCCGGGAAAACAGGCCGATAAACTGGTTCTTGTATCGCTATGAATGATGCAATAAAGAAAACAAACAGAATTCCGATCATTATAACCGGTGTCGCCTTCTTCACCGCTGGCTGAGCCAACATTTCTCGCATACTTGGAAATGCACGTCCCATCGTATTTTCGAGAAGACCAGGAGCTCCGGTTGCCACAGGAGCCGTGTTGGATTGACTCTCAGGTGCGGCAGTATTAGCAGGGATGTTGTCTGTCGTCTGATCAGCCGCCTGTATTGTTTGCATTTCTGCTGTTGTAGTTGCCATTGTGGTCACCTAATCCTTAAACGGGCATGTTCATAATTTCTTCGTAGGCCTTCAGAATTTTATTTCGGATCTGAAGGGTCGCCTCAAATGCAAGTGATGACTTCTGCATCCCAATCACAACATCTGTGAGTGGAATATTCTCACCCCGCTCGTAAGCAGTCCGGAGCTCCGCCGCCTGGATCTGAGCACCATTTACGTCGCTCACCATCTGAGTAACCGTTTGTCCAAATGATGGTTTTTGAACCTCCGTTGGTGTAATTGCAGCTTCTGGTTCATGCGTTCCGCTCACTCGCGTTTGGTAAGCCTTGATTTGGTCCATCACCAATTGCGCATGAATAGAGCCGGTCTTATCTATCATCGTTCAATCCTCATGCGCAGTGCGAAAGCCCAGAACTGGACTCTCTCAACTTAGCCATCTTATAACGTAGGGTTCTCGGGCTTATCCCAAGCTTTCGGGCAGCCTCTTCGCGTGTCCGAGTCGATCGGATCGCATCCATAATCACATCATACTCACTCGCCCTTACGGCCGACTGAAGGTCAAGCGGGCGATTGAGCGTTGGGGTCTCTAGCGCAGAAAAAGATGGATGCAGCTGTTCTAGCCTTGCGTCTTTGACTACGTGAGATAGATTGATGTCAGCAGAAACCATGGGGTCATCAAAGAAAATGTGCTCTGCATCAATCCTGCCATAGTCAGCGAAAACGATTGCACGCTGAATAACGTTGTCGAGCTCCCGAACATTACCCGGCCAGTGGTAACTATATAATTGTCGGAGCGCACTCTCCGTAAACTCTGGATGAGAACAGCCGTGTTTCGAAGCAAACGAATTTAGCAAGGGCACAATGTCCCCAGGGCGGTCTGCAAGCGCTGGAACCTTTAACTTGAATGCACTGATTCGGTAGTAAAGATCCTCACGGAATGTCTTTTCTGAAATGCCTGCTTTTAGGTCCTTATTGGTTGCTGCGACCAGACGGAAATCGAGGGTGATGGCGTGCCGGCCGCCGAGGCGGACAACTTCCTTCTCTTGAAGAACGCGGAGTAGTTTAGCCTGTAATTGCATTGGCATCTCACCAATTTCATCGAGAAAGACCGTTCCGCCTTGAGCTTGTTCAAACACTCCGGCTGACTCACGACTTGCGCCCGTAAATGCACCCTTTTCGTGCCCGAAAAGCATGTCCTCAACGAGCTGTTCCGGCATCGCTGCGCAATTCAATGCAACAAACGGTTGACCTGACCGATCAGATAATTCATGAAGTGTCCTTGCAAGAACCTCCTTCCCTGAGCCAGTCGCTCCCTCCAAAAGAACAGCAGCCTTCGTAACTGCGAGCCGCTCGATAAGGGCAAGCAGATGCTGGGATTTGGGATCAACAAAAATATAATCCGATGTCTGTTTTTGAGGTGCAGTGGTGTCAACTGATAACTTTGGATCATCTGATGACATGCTAGGTTTAGTATCAAAAATTGGCTTCCAAGTTACCTCAGTGAAGTCTGCATCATCCACCACATGCACCCCTGGAACTCGAGCAAGAGTTGTGATCGTTTGCAAATCTGAAGCATTCGCTCGGATTACAAACTGAACATCATCGCCGAAAGCTCGCATCGCCTCGATCATCGATTGCAGAGAAGAACCAGCTTCTAGCTTGGTCACGACGATCTTCAAATCTTTTTGTCGAGTAAAGCTTTCAATTTGGGTCGAAACAAGCGCCTCATAACCAGATGCCATAACCAATTTTTCAATTGGAGCAGATTCCGGCCAAGCAGGATCAGCAATTCCTATACGTTGTTTTGATGTTGTTGATGAATACATGAGTTCCAATCACCTATTTATGTTCTGCTAAGGTGAAAGCAATCGGCATGCCAGAAGCGGCAACAAGGCGCCAGACCGCTACTTCAGGGGCGGCAATTCAGAACCGGAACAGGTGGCAAACGATATTGTCAGATTCTCGACGAGCGTCAGACCAAATTATATTTATTAATTTTTTCAATAAGAGTCGTGCGCTGGAGATTCAAAAGACGTGCAGATTGGGATACGTTACCGTTGGATTCTTCGAGCGCTTTCATAATAAGGTTTCTTTCGATTTCAGCTAAATGATCCTTCAAATGAACTCCGTCCTCTGGAAACGAACCGAGAACATTTGCCGACATAGGCAAGACGGATCCCTGGGCTCTGAAAATCGCATCCTCCACCGGATTCTCTGCCTCCGGAATATACAACGACAGATCAAGTTCATTCTGGATGGGGAAACCATCAGCGGAATGATAAGTTGCAGTAGCTCCGAATTTTGCAATATCAGCTGGTAATAAATTGGCGGGGATCTTCGCTAAAGAAATCTTTTGGTTTGGGAAAAAACAACCAAGTCTATGAACGAGGTTTACTAATTCGCGAATATTGCCCGGCCAATCGTACTCGCACAAAGCGTCAACCAACGAGCCATCCAAGATAGGAGCCTCAGATACAGAGCCAAAGTTCTTATTCAAATAGTACTGAATGAGTTCAGGAATATCTTCACGCCTGTCGCGTAGCGCAGGTAAAATTATAGGAATAACATTCAGTCGATAAAACAAGTCTTCACGAAAATCGCCGCGATCAATGTACTTATCCAAATCGCGATGCGTTGCGGCTACCACTCTCACGTCGACCGGCACAGACTTAGAAGAACCGACAGGATCGACCGTCTTTTCCTGAAGTACACGAAGTAATTTAACTTGCATCTCGATTGGCATATCACCGATCTCATCGAGAAATAGAGTCCCATGATTTGCCAACACAAAACGACCTATTCGATCGGAGATCGCGCCGGTAAAGGCCCCTTTTTTATGACCGAATAGTTCAGACTCCAATAATTCACTTGGAATAGCGCCGCAGTTTACGGGAACGAACTGCTGCGTTGACCGAATGGAATCAAAATGTAAAGCGCGCGCTACAAGTTCCTTACCCGTGCCGCTTTCCCCGAGAATTAAAACGCTAGCATCTGATGTCGCCGCCTGCCGTATCAGCCCACGCAGTTCATTGACCGCCCGGCTTTTACCGATTATCAAATCAAGCGCCATAGGCGAGCAACCCCAGAAAATATGCAATGTGTGACAGTGAGTATAAAGAACTCAAAGCCTAGCTCAACAGTTTCGGCAGGTTTTGAAGGGATTACCTAAACGTTCAGGGAATCGACAGCCGCTAGATAGGCCTTATGATGGAATGCTGTTCCACATTTTTGCGGGGTTTGATGAATTATTTTGAATTGATTTAGCGTGTGGATATCTGTGGTGTAAGCAAGAAAAGATCTTTCTTCTTTTTGCAACAGCGGACGCCACTCTCTCGGATTCTCCATATCCATGATTCCGGAATATATCTCTTTGAATAACGGACCAGGCTCAATATGGCTTCGATCTGCGGTTCCCTCAGGTAAGTCTGCTTTATTGGCGCTAGAATCAATTGATTCAATCACAGCTTTTAGCCTACATTTGCGACTTGATGTTGCTGCAGAAGTTCTGGCACCTGAGCCCATGCTTCGCGAACTTCGCTAATCAAGCGTTTAACTTCTTGAATAGCTTCTAGATCATTTTTTAGGTTCGCATACATCAAGCGGCGAGTGCAGTAATCATAGAGGTCGGCCAAATTTGCGGCAATCTCTCCACCCTTTTCACTATCCAAAGACCCCTGTAGCCCCAATAAAATGCGTGTAGCGCGACTCAACGATTGACCTTTCGCCTCAATTTCATTTCGTTCAACCTGACCCTCTGCAGCAGATAATGAGTCAATCAATCCATCAAATAGCATCTGAATCAGTTGAACCGAATCAGCATAAGCCGTTCCTGCTTGAATATTAACTTCACCGTAACTGGCCAGACCTTTTTTTCGAAACGCCATGAACTTATCCTCGTGATCTATCTGCCCTTGAGATGTATATTCAATCGGGAGAAACTAGAAAGTCTTTAGAAATTTTTGGCTTATTTCGGACAATCAGTATAATTCGATGCTCGACATAATTCGGTCAGCTGCTGAGCGCGCAATTGTTCAGCATCGTCAAGAACGAGAGTTGTCATATAGTTCAAATCGGCTGCGAGATCAATACCCTGGTCGGATGCCAATTTTGACCATACAAACGCTGCTTCTGGGTTCGGCTTACCAAGATCACCGGACTGCAACAAATATCCCATCATATATTGCGCTTCCGCATAACCACTCGTGGCTGCAGATCCAAATAGCTTGAGTGCTGCTTGTGGGTTTGGGCTAGTTGCTTTTCCAAAGTAAACCATAAGCCCCATCATATATAGCGCTTCGGGTAACTCGTTCTTAGCCGCAGCCCGAAAACGCTTTAAGGCTTCGCGCTCGTTCACATCGGCCCCAAACCCAGAGTAATAAAGAAGCCCTAAATTATGATTTGCTTCGGGTAATCCTTGATCTGCCGCTAAGCGATACCAGCGCATTGCCTCTGGATAACTCTGCGAAACACCGAGGCCCCGCTCATACATCAGCCCTACGTTATTTTGTGCCTTTGGGTTCCCCTCGCGGGCGAGAGGCAACCACGATCGAAGAGCGGAAGACGGGTGGCCGCGTTCCAGCGCTCTGACACCCGGCTCGACGTTAGCAACAGCTGCCGCCGCACTTAAGAATCCCAAAACAAATATAACCCGGGTTAAGTATCTAGCTACCATCGACAATCACTTCAATCCGTCGATTTTTCGCACGGCCCTCACGGGTGTCGTTTGTAGCGATTGGTTTACTGTCGGCATAGCCAACAACCGTCACCCGGCCTTGCTGCAATTCTGTATTACCCAAGAGGTAATCTGCAACCGCTGCTGAGCGGGCCGCAGACAAATCCCAGTTCGACTGGAAACGCTCACTGAAGGCTATCGGGACGTTATCAGTATGACCCTCAACAGTGACCTGCCCATTGGTCGTGGAGACCGCATCGCCAACTTTGTTCAGCAATGGTAAGAAACCCGGCTGAAGGTCAGCATAGCCAGAACGAAAAGACCCCTGTTCTGCGAGACGAACAATGATTTTATCACCTTCCCGCTCGACCTCAGCCAAGCCTTGTTGGATCTCATTAGCCAACTCCATCCTGAGCTTTTCGAGTGAATCATCAATAGATTGACTATCGCTTGGTCCTCCTTGGTCACTCCCCTGTATGCCAGCATTGCCATTGGTACCTTGGCTTTCGCCACTCATCGCCTGATCGGCCTGATTTGCGTCTTTTACGACAACCTCAGACTCAATTTGCGCCTGCGCGTCTGCAACCTTGGCAAACATTTCGACGGTCTTTTGATCGATAATCCCAGCATCCAGTGTACCGTTATCCGATTC
>PBZM01000073.1 GCA_002731015.1 Gammaproteobacteria bacterium | reverse complement strand
GTTCTAGTTCGTTACAACCTGTGAGTAACAGAGCGATAAGTGGAAATATTCGAGACAAACTGCTGCATACCCTTCAAGATTCGCTACTGTATTTTCGGCGGGATCTCCTTTATTTAAGTGTATGCGGTTTCCAATTCTTCAAAAAACTCAGTCGAAATATGTCTTCCGGAGACAATTATCGAGCCTTGGTGAGAATGGAACCGATCAAACCTTACAAAATAACTTTTCAAGCCCTTGAGGTCTTCCTTCAACTTACTCAAATTGTGCTTGTTCGTTTGAAGATCTGCCACGGGGCAAATACCACTATCTGAAATAGTCAAGTTGTCGCCGCATGCCACCACTAGGTGGTAGTGTGCCAGGTCGCGAAACAAATTTCTTACATAATGTTCTCGAAAAAAGGACTAGAGGTCGAATTCCTTTTGGCGCTTGATAAAAAGGCTCCGACGCAGCACCCTGACTATGAAGTTGGGAGCACCTGCTAAAACACCTCTACTACGGCGGGCCTCAGATCATTTTTTGTCATAAGGAGACGCTCGTTCATGGCATGGTTCTGGATTGTACTCGGTGTACTAGCAGTAATTGGATCCACTACTTGGATCCTCCCATCATCGTTTGAGAGACGTCAGGGCGAGCGTCGGATGGAGGCATTAAAGCTCGGCATGAAAGTAAAAATCTTGATCGTAGATGACTGGGTTAAAGAACGACTGAATATCGACCGGTTGTCGCAGTATCTTATTTGGACCGATCAAAAACCGCGATCAGCCTCTCTTTGGCGGGTGCCGGGTCCCGGCGAACCTTGGGCATCTCCGCCCGATTCAAAGAGTTGGGATTTACTATCGGGTGACTTCTTAGTCATTCTCGATAACCTGCCATCAGATATCATCGGGATCGGCTCGGAAAACGGTTATGTCTGGGTTGCATTGAACGATGCGAGATCCAATATTGAGCCGAGAGCGATCAAGCGTTTTCTGGATGAGATAATGGTGTTTTTGACGCAACGATAGCTGTTTTATTTTCGGTGGGACTTGAGTCTGCGGTCGTTCTACCGTATTTCTAAAAAAGAAAAAGATGCTTGCATCGGAGAATGGTTTAACCTTTCAATGCGCTGCTGGATGAAACTACCACAGAGAGAGTATTCAGAAATTCCATGGGAAAATCGCTGGTCATTGTAGAGTCTCCGGCCAAGGCCAAGACTATCAACAAGTACCTTGGGTCAAACTTCATTGTGAAATCGAGTGTGGGTCATATCCGTGACCTTCCGACTGCTGGATCTACATCGGCAGAGAAGACCGCCAAGACGTCGAGCTTATCAAAAGAAGAAAAAGCGAAACGGCAATTGATACGTCGCATGGGTGTTGATCCCGAACATGGTTGGACCGCGCGTTATGAAATCTTGCCGGGTAAAGAGAAAGTAGTTTCCGAGCTCAAGAAGCTAGCGGGTCAAGCAGACCGTATTTATCTTGCGACCGACTTGGATAGAGAAGGAGAGGCCATTGCCTGGCACTTGCAAGAGACCATTGGCGGCGATCCTGAAAAATACCAGCGGGTTACGTTTTCTGAAATCACCAAAACAGCCATACAAGCAGCCTTTGATAGGCCAAAAAATGTCGATGTTTATCGTGTTAACGCACAACAAGCGCGACGCTTCTTGGATCGTGTAGTGGGATACATGGTCTCGCCATTGTTGTGGGCAAAGATTACCCGTGGCCTTTCTGCTGGAAGGGTTCAATCTGTTGCTGTTCGATTAGTAGTTGAGCGTGAGCGTGCGATTCGGGCGTTCGTACCAGAGGAGTATTGGGAGATTTTTGCGGACCTGTCGTGCAAAAATAACGAATCACGCTTTCAGATTATCGAATACCAAGCCAAGCCTTTTAAACCGATTAATGGCGATCAGGCTAAGTCGGCTACCGATGCGTTAATGAATGCGACTTATCAAGTTGTTGAACGAGAGAGTAAGCCGGGCAAAACACGACCTCCAGCACCATTTATCACGTCCACCCTACAGCAGGCCGCGAGTCAGCGTCTTGGCTTTGGGGTTAAAAAGACCATGACGCTTGCCCAACGACTGTATGAGGCGGGTCTGATTACCTACATGCGAACTGATTCCACCTATCTCTCCAAAGATGCAATTCATGCGGCTCGGGTACTAGTAGGTTCTGAGTTTGGCTCCAATTACCTACCTGAAACGCCAAATTTTTATGCGAGCCGGGATAATGCGCAGGAGGCTCACGAGGCGATAAGGCCGTCCGATGTTCTCAAGAGGGGTGCTGACCTTCACTCGGTTGAACGAGATGCGCAAAGACTCTACGAGCTCATTTGGCGTCAGTTTGTTGCCTGTCAGATGACTGCAGCAGAATACTTGACGACCACAATCAAGGTGCAAGCCGACGGTTATGGGCTGAAGACTAGAGGAAAAATTACGACCTTTGCCGGTTATCAGGCCGTTCTTCCGATCAGTAGCAAAGGTGAGGAAGCGGAGCTACCGGATGTGCAAGTGGGCGATCACTTGGACTTGATCATTCTCGATCCGCAACAAAAATTTACCTCACCACCTGCGCGGTATAACGAAGCATCGTTAGTTCGTGAGCTCGAGAAGCAGGGGATTGGGCGTCCCTCGACCTATGCAGCGATCATCTCCACGGTGCAAGAGCGAGGGTATGTCGAGATGGATGGCCGACGATTGTTTGCTACTAAGATAGGCGAGATCGTTACCGACCGGCTGATCGAGAATTTTAGTGATTTAATGAACTACGATTTTACTGCAAGCATGGAGGACTCACTGGATGATGTCGCAGAGGGTCGTAAAGATTGGATCGGTTTGCTCGACGAGTTCTATGCCCAATTTAAAAACCAGCTTGACTTGGCGGCTAGCCCCGAGGGAATGCGACCGAATAGTCCCACTGAGACCGATATACCTTGTCCGACGTGTGATCGACCGATGATGATTCGGACCGCAACAACCGGGGTATTTCTAGGTTGTTCGGGTTATCAAATGCCGCCTAAGGAACGGTGCAAGACTACTATAAATTTGAGCCCCGGAGAGGAAGCGATCCAAGACGGTGATGACGCAGAGACGCTAGCATTAATGGAGAAGGAGCGATGTCCACGCTGTCAAACGGCGATGAGCTCATATCTTATCGATGAGACGCGGAAGATCCATATTTGCGGGAACAATCCTGACTGTTCAGGACACACTACCGAAGTGGGACGTTTCAAGATCAGGGGTTATGAGGGACCATCGATTCAGTGTGATAAATGCGGTAATGAGATGCAGTTAAAGACTGGTCGCTTTGGGAAGTTCTTCGGCTGCACCAATACCTCTTGTAAAAACACTCGAAAGCTATTGAAGAACGGGCAGCCCGCACCACCAAAAATGGATCCAATTCCAATGCCTTGGCTGAAATGTTTGAAAGTGGATGACACCTACGTACTGCGTGACGGGGCTAGTGGGTTATTCCTTGCTGCTAGTGGATTTCCAAAAAATAGGGAGACTCGCGCCCCGTTAGTATCTGAGTTACTCAAAGTGAAAGACCAATTGGATCCGAAATACCATTTCATACTGACAGCACCGGTCACAGATCCCGACGGAAATCCGGCACAGGTAAGGTTTTCTAGAAAGGCGAATGCCCAATACGTTATGAGTGAGTCGGGAGGAAAATCAACCAAGTGGAAAGCAACCTTTGACAACGAGCGCTGGACGGCTGATTGATGCGTCCGGTAAGAACGCGCCGACGTGTTCTTGAGTCGTTGGCGAAAGCCAAAGCTCTTGTTGAGGTCAGGGACGAGAATCGTTTGCAACACCACGCGCTCTGCGAGGCCGTACTTCACCAAATTGATGCAACTTTTCTCGCCTTAATTCGCCAAGTTGGAGATGCACACGGTTTTAAGCCCGAAAATATTGGCGGTCTCGATGATCTTGTCGCTCAATTAGAACAGCGTAATCTGGTATCGCTTGAAGCGCAGCGCATGCAAACATTAGTAACCGACTTGGAGGGTTGGTGGCAGGCGTTCCGGATACATTTCGCCGAGGTAAATTGCCCTGATGAGATGCCGGAAACAACCGATATTGAACGAATTCCATTAATAGATCATACAGGGCTTGATCGACTCAAGAGTGAGCGATACAGCGAATGGGTTGAGGAACTCTCGGATTTAGTAGCAGAGTTCCAGTTGAAATTTGATGAATCCTAAAGAACCGTTCGGATAACGCCGACAGCAAGTCCTTCGATGAAAAACTCGCTGCCTGGCTGGACCACTATAGGCTCAAACAGTTGATTTTCTGATAGCAGTCTTACGCGTTTATCCTTTTTATCCAATCGTTTTACGGTAATTTCACCATTAATCCGAGCGACTACGATCTCCCCATGTTTCGCGGTGTCAGATTTCCGGACCGCGAGGAGGTCGCCATCAAAGATCCCGATATCGATCATTGATTCGCCTTGTACTCGCAGTAAGAAGTCTGGCGTGGATGAAAAGATCGTAGGCTGGACTTGAACCGTTTTTTCGATGTGAGCCACTGAATCAATAGGTACGCCAGCAGCAACCCGACCAACAATAGGTAATCCGCGGCCTTCTTTTGGCTGATCGTCGAGGGAAATTAGGCATTGAATTCCGCGACTGGCGCCGCCTTGAAGCCGGATAGCTCCACGTCGCTCAAGCGCACGAAGATGCGATTCCGACGCATTGATAGATCGAAATCCGAGGGCGTCGGCAATCTCTGCGCGAGTCGGTGGTCGTCCTTCATCGCGGACTGACTGTTGAATAACCTCAAGAACACGAGTCTGCGCTTTGGTCAGTTTAATTTCACTCATACTGTACAAATTATCAGTATACAGACAAAAAGGGAATCACCCGTTGATAAGGTACTCAAGTAAAGCCTTCTGAGCGTGCAAGCGGTTACCGGCCTGAGCCCAAACAGACTCAGTTCGGCGATCAGAAAAAAAGTTCGCGGAAATCTCTTCGCCTTCGTGAGCGGGTAGACAGTGAAGGAAGCAGACATCTTTTGCTGCAGAGTCGAGAAGTGCGGGAGTGATCTGATATCCATCAAACGCCCGCTTTCGATCTTCTATTTCGTGCTCCTGTCCCATGCTTGTCCAAACGTCGGTCGTCACAACCTGTGCACCCTTGACAGCCTCTTCTGGATTATCGACGAACGTGATCCGTCCATTTGCTTTCTCGATCCACTCTGGTGATGGTTTATAATTGCTAGGAACCGCGACGGTAAGATCAAATTCAAATATTCCGGCTGCCTCGAGATAGCTTTGGCATACGTTATTGCCGTCTCCAATCCAAGCTACACGGAGATTTCTGATATCACCGAATCGCTCTTGAATTGTTTGTACGTCAGCCAGCAGTTGGCATGGATGGCAGCTGTCAGATAATCCGTTGATAACGGGAACTGTTGCAGCTCGGGCAAAGCGCTCGAGTTTGTTGTGGTCATCTGTTCGGATCATGACCGCACTGACCATTTCTGATAAAACACGTGCGGTGTCTTCCAGTGGCTCCCCACGTCCTAGCTGCGTGTCTGTAGGTGACAGGAAGATTGCCGAGCCACCGAGCTGAGCCATTCCTGCCTCGAAACTCACGCGGGTACGAGTGGATGATTTTTCAAAGATCATCGCTAGAACATGCTGTTTCAGGGTCTGGTTAAACTCCCTCGCTTGATATGAATTTTTTAACGCATGTGCACGTTCTAACACTTTAAAAAGTGCTGGCGGGGACAAATCATTAAGAGTTAGAAAGTCTAGTTTAGCCATCACCATATTCCGGAAAACCAGGCAGTGTAACATTGTGAGGGTACTCAGGCGAGCACAGAGAGGAAGAGATGAGCACACTTGAAACGATTAAATCACAAATCGAGGAAAATCCCGTTCTTTTGTATATGAAGGGGACCCCAGATCAACCGCAGTGTGGATTCTCCTCACAAACTGTGCAGGCCTTGATGGCTTGTGGTCGTCCGTTCTCTTTTGTGAATATCCTCGATCATCCTGATATTCGGGCCGAATTACCCAAGTACGCTGAATGGCCGACTTTTCCGCAGCTTTGGATTAACCGCGAATTAGTTGGTGGTTGTGACATCGTACTAGAGATGTATCAAGCAGGAGAGCTTAGACCTATGGTAGAAGCGGCTTCCCCCGAATCTTCTGAGTGATCCATGAGCGTAAAGCCGCAGGCTTCAAAGGTTTATAAAATACCGTCGTTCCTAGTTCTTTCGCTTGCTTTATCATTAAATCGCTTCTGTCTGCTGTAATGAGGGCACAGCCGATGTCTCCACGGAGCGCGTGGATGATGGATACCACATCGACACCAAGAGCCTCGTCGTCGAGGTGATAGTCCACCAGAGCGATTTGGATATTTGGGTTTGCGCGGATCGATTTTTTGGCTTCCTCGATTGATGCACCAGTTATGACGGTCGCTCCCCAGCCATTCAGGAGACTTTTCATCCCCAGGAGAATATCCTTATCATTATCGATAACCAAAATCGTTCGCCCGGTCAATGGCTGTAATAACGAATCACCGCGCTTCGCTTTCGGTTTGTTTAGCGGCTCCGGTTTAGACTTTGAACGCGTTAGTGTGACCGAAAAGCGGGAGCCGGCGCCAGGAGTGGAATGTACGGCTAATTTAAGACCCAATAAGTCACAAATACGTTTCGAAATTGAGAGACCGAGTCCGAGACCTTTTTGTTCAGTTTGAACGCCTTCAGACAGTCGCTTGAACTCGTCAAAAATAGAGGGTAAATCATCTGGATGTATTCCAATCCCCGTATCCCAGACTTCGATTCTAATTTCTTCACCAAAAGTTCTTACAGCAAAAAGAACGCGATCATTATTGCCGCTATAACGGAGTGCGTTAGAGAGGAAATTCTGCAGTACGCGACGCAATAATTTTGGATCTGTATCAACAATAACGTCGCGTGATTTGGCTTTGAACCGGATATTCCGCTGGTCAGCCAGTAATTGGAACTCCTGCGAAAGTTGCCCAAACAAATCCGATAATCTAAACGGTCGCGGTTCGGCACGTAGCGCACCCGCGTCCAACTTTGAAATCTCGAGCAGCGTTGATATTAGGTTTTCGGCAGAGCTCAATGCTCCCTCCAGATGGTTTGTTAATTCCCTGACTTCCTCAGTGTCCGAGCGTTCGGCGAGAGAGGTTGTGAACAGCCTCGCTGCATTAAGTGGTTGAAGAAGATCATGTGACGCTGCAGCGAGGAAGCGAGTCTTGGATAAATTTGCCTCTTCGGTAGCTTTCATTGCCTCTGTCAGAGCTTTTTCTGTAGCGGCCCGACGATTATTTTCGGCCTCCAAAGCATCGTTAACCGCCTGTAATTCCTCTGTACGTTCCTCTACTCGTGCTTCCAGTGTTTCATTGGCAGTTTCGAGTCCACGCTTGGCCTCGTTACGATCACTTACATCCTGGTACAAAACGAAAATACCCTGAATTTCGCCGTTCTCCGTTCGGTGTGGAACATAGAGTGCCTCGAATTCACGATGCTCGCCTGCGCGCTCAACCGAGACCTCAAACCTTTGGCGTCGTCCTTCAAACGCGCGTTTGAGAAAGGGGATTCGAGCTTCATACTCAGCTTCAGTAAAGATTTCTTTGTTCGGTCGTCCGATCACTTGTTCTCGCCAGACACGCATAGTTCGCTCAAATGCTTTATTAATGAACTGAAGCCGATAGTCTCGATCGACGTACGCAATCATCGCGGGCACATTGTCTGTATAGACTCGGATCGCTTGTTCTGATTCACGAAGTGCTGTTTCTGCTTCCTTATACGACGAGATGTCTGAGTAACTGGTGACATAGCCACCGTTGGGCATGGGTTCGCCGATAATCTCGAGCGTAATACCACTGGAAAGAACCGACTCGCGTCGGTAGGCGCTCCCCCGGTTCAGGTGGTCGATGCGTTTTTGCAACGCTTGTTCAATTTGCTCATCGCTTGAAAAGTCGCCAATGATGCCATTTGCAGCGTTGTGTCGGAACAAGTCGGCGACTGGCCGCCCGACGGTCAGGAGTTCATCAGGATAGTCAAAAAGTTCTTGGTACCGGCGGTTCCAAGCAACAAGGTTCTGATTTTGATCGACGACGCTGATCCCTTGCGACAGGTGTTCGATCGCCTTACGCAAGAGCTCCTGATTCTGTTTGGCGAGTGTTGATGCTTCATCAACCAACGAGACGAGTTCGCCTAAGTGAATGCGGCGGCTGCGAGATGCCGAGCGAATCACTAACCGGGCCGACGTGTAGCCAATTTCTTGGGCAAGAATTGATTCAACTGATCCAATGAGCTCTGCGGGCGCAGGATCTTTCTCATTAAGTTGTTGTATTTGATGCTCAGCCGCGTAGTTTTTAACTACGGCTCGGACTCGATCATTTCCGATAAAGCGCGATGCAAGTGTGGTCAGATCATCAATACGCAATTCTTCTTTGAAATACCGACCAGACTTTGAGGTTGGGGAGGTTACATCTACGAATGTTGCCGCCTGCACGCGATCTATGAGACGGGAGGTGGTCGATAATGAAACTATAATATAGGTGAGTAGATTAAGTCCTAGAGAAACCAGAACACCATTTGTGAGTGGATCAAATGGGATTAAAACGATTTGTTGGACGACTTCAGTTTGGTTGGCGTCTATCGCAGGTAACAGTAGCATGAAGGACCAGCTAACTAAACCGATCAGCATGCCTGCGAGGGCACCATAGCGGTTTCCTTGTCGCCAATACAGGCCACCAAGAAGGGCCGGTGCAAATTGGGCCGCCGCTACGAATGCAACGAGGCCAATCGATGCTAGGGAGCGCTCATTGGTCGCAGATTGATAGTAGAGCCAGGCGAGTGCCATGATTCCGATGATACACAGACGACGTACCATCACCATGATCCAAGATAGGTCTTGGCGCTGTCTTAACTCATTTGGGGACGACCTGAACATGAGAGGAAGTAACATCTCGTTTGCTACCATAATCGCGAGAGCCAAAGTCGACACAAGAATCATGCCGGTTGCGGCAGATAATCCTCCAAGGAATGCTAGCGCCGCTAGCGGTTCGTTATCGAATGTCATAGGCAATAGAAGTACAAACGCATCTGGCGGTGCAAGCCCTCCAAACTTCAAGAGGCCAGCCGCTGCGATGGGTACGACGAAAATGACGAAGCCGAGAAGGTAGAGGGGAAAGAACCAGCGGGCATTATTGCGATAAGTTTCCTCATCGGGCGACTCAACAAACGTGACGTGAAATTGTCGAGGCAGGCAAATGATTGCTAAACTTGCCAGTATAAGCTGTGTGATGAGACCCCACTGCGAGAAGTTGGTGCTAAACACTGTGGCGACTTGGGGATCTTGCTTGGCTAGAGTGAAGAGATTGTCGAACCCATCATACAGTTCGAAGGTGCAGAAGAAACCAACCAGCACAAAGGCTACGAGCTTGACCACGGATTCAAATGCGATCGCAATCATCATCCCACGATTACGGTCTCTGCGTCGGCCAGGTAGACGGGTTCCAAATAATATCGCAAATACCGTTAGAAATAGTGCAGCAAAAAATGCGGTATCAAAGATGGTGGGATCAGTTGCGGTCGGAGCCCCCGCCATGATGTTGAATGTTAGGCCAACAGCTTTGAGTTGTAACGCGATGTAAGGGATCGTGCCAAGGAGTGCTATTAACGTAGTTAAAACAGCTAGCGGTTGCGATCGGCCATAACGAGCGGACATGAAGTCTGCTAGCGAACCGATACGATGTATCTTCACTACAGCATTGAACTTGGATAAGACGGGCCATCCAAAAATGAAAACTAACATTGGACCGAGGTATATGGGCAAAAACTCCCAGCCATGATTAGCAGCAGAGCCGACTGCTCCATAATAGGTCCAGCTCGTCGCATAGACACCAATCGATAGAGGATAGACCCAGCGAGCTGATCGACTTCCGCCGAAGGATGCCGTGTTACGGTCGCCATGCCAAGCAACGATAAAAAGCACGCTCACGTAGGCTAGTGAGAGCATTATGAGCTGCCAACTAATGGACACAAATACACTCCATTTTTAAAAACCTGCTTTAAAAAGTTTGTCCGAAACCTTTTTTGTCTTCGCTATGCGATTGAACCTATCTGTATTCGCTATATTCTTTAACCTGATAGTACTGCAAATTATAATTTCAGATAGTCACACCAAGCTTTCGCGTGACCTTAACCGGCTATATTTTGATTTAAGAGTTTGCTTATGAATAACGGGAAATGGGTTTTGATCAGGTTTCACCGTATCATGTCTCCTCGGTTTGCAGAGAGACTTAAGCATGTCGATCAACTAATGCCGGAATGACGGCCGGAGATGTTTAACACAAAACGGTGATTTCGAAATTTCCTGACCAAAATAAAGCGGATGTGATGACTAAGGCTAATGATGAGCAGGCGCTTGAGCGTGAAAAACGACAGAAACGTCTGAGGCGGCTAACAGGACAAGCAATTAGTGACTATGGCATGATTGACGAGGGCGATCGTGTCATGGTGTGCCTTTCCGGCGGGAAAGATAGTTACGCGCTACTCGACATGTTGATCCTATTGCGCAAATCGGCACCCATCTCTTTCGATCTCATCGCTGTAAATCTTGATCAAAAGCAGCCTGGGTTTCCGGAAGATGTGTTACCGGCCTACATGTCTCAGAAAGATGTACCCTTCTACGTGATCGAGCGCGAT
>PBZM01000072.1 GCA_002731015.1 Gammaproteobacteria bacterium | reverse complement strand
TGCTTGCAAATGAAACGTTATCTGGCATCATTAATGCAGCAAATGAAGTTGGCACGCTTAAAAGTTCTCGTTTGATGGCTTTAATGTAAGCAGTGGTTTGCCGTCAAGAACTACGGTCATCTTCATTACTGTATCCTATCCAATCGCATCTTTTGGTAAGATGCTGTCGGGCATTGATTGATAACAAACGGGACGCAGCCAGCGGCGGATTGAGAGCGTTCCAACAGATGTTGCGCCAAAGTTTGTTGAGGCCGGGTACGGTCCGCCGTGCACCATTGTATCACTGACCTCGACCCCAGTTGGGAAGCCATTGGCAAGAATACGCCCAACTTTGCGTTCAAGGATTGGGGTGAGTGATGCTGCCAATTCGGTGTCGCCTGCATCCATATGAAGAGTTGCGGTGAGCTGTCCAACAAACGCGCGCGCAGCCGTTGCAAAGTCTTTGGAAGAGGGAACACGAACAATAATACCAAGCGGGCCAAAGACTTCTTCTGCCAGATGCGGCTCAGCGCTCCAGGTTTCAAACGTAGTATCGAAAAGATAGGGTAGAGCTTCACGTCCAGCACAATTGGTGCCTACCACCTCGCGCAGATTGTCGATCTGCTGCACCTGCGCTATACTCTGGCGATAAGCCTCGGCGATGCTGTCGGTCAGCATGGCTTGTTTTCCCATCGCAGTCAAAGCCTCCGATGCCGAAGCTGTGAAAGTGTCGGCGACGCTTTCATCGATAAACACAACTCCGGGATTGGTACAGAACTGACCTGCACCCATGGTCAACGATCCGGCCCAGCCGGCGGCAATATCGACAGCGCGTGCTTTGGCCGCTGCAGGCAACACAAAGACCGGGTTGATAGATCCAAGTTCGCCAAAGAAGGGGATTGGCCTAGGCCGGGCTGCACAAAGATCAAACAGCGCGCGTCCACCACCCAAAGAACCAGTAAAGCCAACCGCATTGATCAGCGGATGCTGCACCAGCGCCTCACCAACGTCACGACTGCCCCCCTGGATTAGTGCAAATACTCCTTTGGGCATATGGCAGGCATCAATAGCTGCTGCGATAGCTTGGGCGACGATTTCGGAAGTGCCGGGATGGGCAGAGTGGCCCTTTACTATAACTGAACAGCCAGCAGCCAATGCACTGGCGGTGTCGCCCCCTGCCACGGAGAAAGCTAGCGGAAAGTTAGACGCCCCGAACACAGCCACCGGGCCAACCGGTCGCTGCACCATTCGCAATTCTGGGCGTGGCAACGGTGCACGATCCGGCAAAGCCTGATCATGGCGGCGGTCCAGATAATCACCCAACCTAATGTGATTGGCAAAAAGGCGCAATTGGCCAACTGTGCGCCCCCGCTCGCCTTGTAGCCGGGCTTTGGGCAAACCAGTTTCGGCTGAGCCAACTTCTGTGATCTCATCACCAAGTGCATCGATTTCATCGGCGATCATGGTGAGGAAGGCGGCCCGTGCATCGCGTGTTGTAGCCGCATAGGCCTTAAAAGCCTCTTCAGCGGCAACGGCCGCCTGATCTACAAGTTTGGGGGTGCCTACGCAAAATTCCTGCGCCGCGCCTTCTACCGGTTGCGATGAGAAACGTCCATCTGTTTCAAGCCATTCTCCTTCGATGTAGTGTTTACCTGTAAGCATAAAAGTCAGCTCCTTAAAGTAGATTACGCGCAGCGAGATTGCGCATTAAAGCGGAAGGTCCGAAGGTCCACGGCGCGCAATCGCCGCATTTACGGACGTCATTTGTCAACGAGCCAAGGCCTGTGGCTGAGATTTTTACACGGTCGCCGACTTTGTGCGTGAACCCCTCACCGGGCATGTCACGATCTTCTGTTGGCGCAAAAAGCGTTCCCAAATAGAGCATGAAGCCATCCGGGTATTGGTGGTTTTCGTTGACCGTCTGAGCCACGATATCTTTCGGATCCCGACTTATTTCGGACATCAGTGATTGGCCTTTGAGGACAAAACCGTCGTTGCCCGTCACCGTCATTGCTAACTCTGCAGACCGGACATCAGCCATAGAATAGCTGTTGTCAAATAGACGGATGAATGGACCGATGGAAGCAGAGGCGTTGTTGTCCTTTGCTTTGGACAAAAGCAAAGCTGAGCGCCCCTCAAAATCTCGCAGGTTTACATCGTTGCCAATAGTTGCCCCTTTTATTGTGCCCTTGCTGTTCACAGCCAGAACGATTTCCGGCTCGGGGTTGTTCCAGACTGATTTTGGATGCAGTCCTACTGGCGCCCCCCAACCGACCGCAGACAGGATTTGCGCCTTTGAGAACACCTCAGCGTCAGGGCCGATACCCACCTCCAGGTATTGAGACCAGAGCCCTTCCTTAATCAAGGCGTGCTTGACTTTTTCAGCCTCATCAGAGCCCGGTGTGATGTTCGACAGGCTTGAGCCCATCAGATCTCCGATACGAGATCGGATGGCGTCGGCGGCTTGTGGGTCACCTGCTGCGCGCTCTTCGATAACCCGTTCAACCATAGACCTTGCAAAGGTAACACCCGCTGCTTTGACCGATTGCAAATCATTGGGTGCCAGTAGGTGCCGCTTAGACGGGTCGTTTTGGGCAATAATGCTTTCTTCCTCAAGATCGCTTAAGTTTGCAAGCCGCTGGCCCGTGACGCCGATAACATAGGATGCCGGATCGTCCATTTCCAGCAAATCACGCATGGTTGGCGCCTCGCGTGAGGTGATGTTGAAGATTTCATCGCCACGCAGCACCACAAGAATAGGCCCCAGTTCTGGCACCCAAACCCGGCCAATGAAACAGCCATCAACATTACTCAGGTTCGTGTTTGACATATCAAGATATCCAATGCTCACGGTCGCCCAGCACAATGTGGATCGACTTGGTTTCCATGTATTCCTCGACACCCATCATGCCGCACTCACGCCCCGTGCCCGAACGCTTGAAGCCACCCATGGGTTGTTCTGGGCCACCTATAATCGTAGTATTCACCCAGCATCGGCCAGCCCGCATTTTGCGAATTACTCCAAGCGCTTTGTCGATGTTTTTGCTCCAGACGGATGCTGCCAAACCGTATTCCGTATCGAGCGCCATAGAAATTGCTTCCTCGACGGTCTCAAACGTCATAACTGACACGACCGGCCCAAAAATTTCATCCCGCGCGATAGTCATTTTAGGGGTAACACCAGAAAAGACCGTGGGTACGATGAATTCCCCGCCTGACGGCGACATAGTTTCGCCGCCCGAATCAAGTGTTGCTCCTTCGGATTTTCCCTTTTCAATATAGCCAAGGATCTTTTTGCAGTGTTTTGGGGTGACAATGGCACCCATCTGCGTATCCGGATCTAGAGGATCACCAATTTTTACCTTTGAAAGCTTCTCGATCAGCTTTGCTTTAAAGTCCTCAGCTATGGAAGCTTCAATGATCAAGCGAGACCCGGATACGCAGCACTGCCCCGCGTTGAAGCACATCCCAAAGGCAACGCCATCTACTGCATCCTCTAGATTGGCGTCCGCAAAAATCACCTGTGGGTTCTTCCCACCAAGTTCCAACCCAACTTTTTTAAGGTTTGACTTTGACGCTTCTAGAACGCGTTCCCCAACCGCAGTGGATCCCGTGAATGAAATCATGTCGATATCCGGATGGTTAGACATGGCTTCGCCCACAACCGGACCGCTGCCGGTCACGACGTTGTAAACACCTTTTGGCAAGCCCGCCTTATTTAAAATGTCGGCAAATATCAGGCTGGTTGTAGACGTCATCTCGGAAGGCTTCAAGACCACGGTGCAGCCCGCAGCAAGAATGAACGGCAACCGTTCTGCCAGAACAATAAATGGGAAATTCCATGGGGTGATCAGACCCACAACGCCAATTGGCTGTTTGGTCACCAGTCCAATCATGCTTTCGCCATAGGTGTTATACGTCTCACCCGAGACCATGCGCGCCATTCCGGCTGCGGCCTCATAGTGATCTGCTGCGGCATCAATTTCTGCCTTCGCCTGACTGATTGGCTTGCCCGTTTCAAGGGTCTCCCAATATGCCATTTCGTCCAGGCGATCACGGATTCCATTTGCAGCCCTGATTAGAATGCGACTCCGCGCTGCACCGGGCGTTTCGGCCCAGATAGTTTCAAACGCTTGGCGAGCCGCAGAAACCGCAAGATCAACATCGGCTAACCCGCATAATGTTACTGAACTTACTACAACCCCATGACCTGGACTTACGCGTTCAAAACGTTCTCTATCACCTCCTTCTATCCAGACATCGTTAATAAAGAAGTTGTTCTCGCGAGTGGTGATTGGAAGTGTCTGTTTCATTGATTTACCTTTGTTTGGCTGGAGCTTAGGCGCTTGATAAGATTGCGCAAATTTTTACTGGAGTAGCTGGCTACGGCGACAGCAAGTACAATTCCGATCACAATCCGCTGCCAATATGGGTTGATGCCGAGAAGATTAAAAGCATTAGCCATCATGCCAATAATGAGCGCACCGCAAAGCGTACCAATGACAGTTCCGATGCCGCCCATTAGTGAGACGCCTCCTATTGCGGCTGCGGCTATCGCGTCGAGTTCCCAACCAATTCCTGTGCGCACAGCTTCACCTGATTGCATCCTTGCTACCAGCATCAGACCTGCAAATGCGGAAAGGAAACCACTGATTCCGTACGTGAGTATCTTTACTCGTGCAACATTGATACCGGCAAGGCGTGCTGCTTCTTCATTACCTCCAACTTGATATATTTGGCGTCCAAGATCGGTGTAACGAAGAAAAAATATGGATACTGCACCAGCAAAGAAGAACAGTATTGCAGGGACTGGTAGTCCTAGAACCACTCCGTCCGCAAGCAAGAATAACTCGTCAGGTAAAGTTCCAAAGATTGGGCGACTGTTCGAATATGCCATAGCTACACCGCGCACGACGGCCATTGTAGAGAGCGTAACAATAATTGGCTGAAAATTAAAAGCTGTAACAAAATATCCGTTTATTATACCAATTAATATGCCGGCCAATAAAGCGATGTGAATACCCACTATTGGCGGCAGTGTAGCAGATAGCCCTGCAATTAGCACGGATGAAAGTGCGACGATCGAACCAACAGATAAATCAAGTCCTCCCCCTATTAATACAAAGCACATACCCAAGGCAACAAAACCCAACAAAGACGCTTGTTTTAGAATGTTGGTAAGATTACCTGGGTCTAGAAACGTGGGCGATAAAACACCAAAAACTAAGGTCATAAACACTAAGACTATGACGAAGGGATACGTTTTGACGAACTTTTTCATAACTTATTCCTCCACCTGGATATTCTTAACTATCCCAAATTCAAGCACGTCAAAACTGCGTTCAATATCGACATCGAGCTCAAAACTACCAGCCTTGATCGCTTCAAGTGTTGCAGTTACCGTAACCTCCTCTTCAATTTTGCCATAGGTCCAAGCACGCCGTCCCCAAAACTCAGTATTCGAGCGCGGGTTAGGTGTGGCTTTCAAAAGTTTAAAACCTTTCCAAAATTTTAAAGCTGTCATGATCGAGAAATCAGAAGCTTGTTCTCCGTTTGGTGCCAGCGAAATCACCAGATCAAATCGCTCACCCAATTTCACCTTTTGAGGCAGAATAACTTTCTCTGCCGTAACTATGACTGGCGCATTTTCTGGGATGCCGCCGCTTTCTGCAGCTTCAGCAGCAGCCTGAATTTGCTCCAGATAAACCTTTCCTTCTCGTGTTGCATCCGTATTTGGGTAATCGGCCTCTAAAAGTGCAAAAATTTCCTCAAACTTTTCACCATCGCCGGTCTCTTGTAAAAGTGCAACATAGTTTCTAAGAATATCGAAGCGAAGGTCTTTCTGAATTACGCCAGATGTTACATCTTGCAGTAGTCCCGCATAAGATGTTTCCGCAAGTTCTAAATTTCCACCACCACGCGCAGAGTTAGCAATGCCTATGCGCGCAAGTAGAGCGTATTCGCTATCTGGGAAACGTTCAATAACCTCCTCATATAGCGGAATCGCGCGGTGGTATACCCGGGTCAGCTCTAGATTGTTGGCTCGGGTGTAGGGCGCTTTAGCCAAATCTATTTGAAAGAGCGGCGAAACGGTTGAATAAAGCAAGCCGTTGAGCAATACGAGTAGCCCCAAACCGACAGTAATGGGCTTAGCCAAGTACGTAATGCCATCAAGTGTGGGTACAAAGTCCCGCCATTTCAAGCTGGAGGTACCTCGGTCACTAAGTGCCTGTAGCATAACCGCCAAAATAATAATCGCGCCCTTCGCAACTTGCTGCCAGGCCGGTCCCACGCCAAGTAGATTGAAAAGATTAGCCACGATTCCAATCATCAAAGCCCCAACGAATGCGCCCCATACCGACCCGCTACCGCCTCGAATAGATGTCCCACCTATTACTACTGCAGCAATGGCATCGAGTTCCCAAAAAATGCCAGCTTGCCCCGGTTCGCCAGATTCCATGCGGCTTGTAAGAACCAGACCTGAAAGACCGGCAAGCAAGGCACAATATAAATATGTCTTGAATTTTACTCGGCTAACGTTGACGCCAGAAAGTCGCGCAGCTGTTTCGTTAGCGCCAATAGCGTAGATCTCTCTACCGAAGACACGCCAGCGCATAATGTACCACGTAAATATAGTAACGGCCAAAAAGATGACAGACGGTACTGGAATACCGAACACGACGCCACGTGACAAGACCATGAAAATATCCGGATAGTCAGCGTAAACTGGCTGCCCTCCTGTGTAAACGAGCCCGGCACCACGAGCGACAGTCATTAGAACAAGCGTGGCCACAAAAGGTTGCAGGCCAATCCAACTGACCAACGCACCATTGGCAAAGCCGACGGCAAAAGCTACTAAGAAAGGCACAAAAAGGAACAGAAAAAAGGGCGCGTCAGCGACCCAAAGTGTAGCTGCAACTGCACCTGTAAGTGCTACGACGGACCCAACAGAAAGATCAATTCCTCCACCAATCATTACTACATTCATTCCAATCGCAATGATCCCAATCAGCGAGGCAGCTCGGATTACGTTCATGATATTTTCAATTGTCCAAAAGTGCTCAGAAGCCAGACCAGCCGCAATAATAAGAGCGATTAGAATAACAAAGTTTCCGCGTGTGACAAATGTCTTGACGGCATCCATTATTGAATGGCTCCTTCTCCAGATTTGCCCATGGCATTCAACATTATCCTATTCAAATCGAAGTCGCCACGTTCGTAGGTGTTAGTAACACGCCCAAGATGTAGACATACAATTCGGTCACACACACGGATAAGTTCCTCGATAACAGAAGAGATGATAATTACCGAGTTACCCTTAGCTGTGAGATCCCAAATCAAATCAAAAATTGCTTCTTTTGCACCTATATCGATACCCCTAGTAGGCTCATCTAGAAGGTAGATATCTGTGCCAGCGCCGAGCAGTTTTGCAAGCACCACTTTCTGCTGGTTGCCACCGCTGAGATTACCCGCTGGTTGTGACAGGCTAGCATATTTTACAAGGAGCTTTTCGCAAAGATCTTTAGCTGCTGCCGCCTCTTTCCTAAGGTTCAACCCTAAAAGACCGACATGCTCCGAGAGCGAAGGCATAGTGGCGTTATGCCCTATTGGCATCGACAAAACCAAACCTTGCGTTTTGCGGTCTTCTGGCGCCAGTCCAAGACCTTGATTCAAAGCATTGCGGGGGGAAGAGAGATAGGCTAATGATCCGTTGATCTCGATTACGCCACTGTCAATTTTATCAGCTGCGAAGATGGCACGCATCAATTCCGTACGCCCAGCACCCATCAGCCCAGCAATACCAAGAACTTCACCGCGATTTAGAGTTAGATCCACGTTGTCGATATAAGGTGCTCTAGTCAGTCCGCTTGCCTTAAGCACCAATTCGTCCGATTTAACATTCTGACGGCGACCTTTGTCATAAGTATCGACGGCGTGGCCCAACATCATTTCCACCAAACCGGCTTCGTCGATCTGATTTATATCAGAGGCACCGATATAATCTCCATCCCTTAGGACTATAAGCCTATCACAGATCTCAAAAATCTCGTGCAAATGGTGTGTTATTAGAATAACTGCAATCCCCTCCTCTTTAAGAGAATGTACCAATTCAAAAAGGCTTGCTACTTCATCTTTTGAAAGGGATGCCGTAGGTTCATCCATAATAAGAAGGCGCGATTTTCGGCTCATTGATTTAGCTATCTCTATCAATTGCTGTTCTGCTACACTTAAGTCCCCTGCTTTGGCATCAAGAGATGCCGTCAACCCAAGGCGGGAAAGAATTCCCTGCGCTTCTTTCCGCATAGTATTCCAGTCGAGGAAGATCCCTTTCTTTTTGAGGTGTCCTAAAAAAACATTTTCTACAACAGACAATTCAGGCACTATCATTAACTCTTGATAGATAGTACAAATACCGTGTCTTTGTGCATCTAAAGGACCGTCGAATTCCACAGGATTACTATCTAAGTATAACTCTCCTTCATTTGGCTCAATTGCCCCTGCCAAAATTTTCATCAGTGTCGATTTGCCGGCACCGTTTTCACCAACCACTGCCACAACTTCTCCAGCGTCAATGCTGAAGTCAACACTGTTGAGAGCTTTTACTCCCGGATAGAACTTACTTATGCGCCTTGCTTCAAGAAGCATACTCACTCACCCTAATCCCACTGCACCCTTTTGGCGTAGCTCTTCTTGTTCTGCCCGGCTGAACCCTAGCTCAGTCAAAATTTCACGGGTTTGTGCTCCTAGTTTTTGAGGTGCCAGCCTGATTGGGGCAGTTTTACCATTATAGCGAACCGGGTTTGTAACGAGCGTAATCGCTTCGCCTGTCCAAGATTCTACTTCTATTAAATCGCCATTGTGTAGCTGCTGCGGATCTTCAGCGAGATCCTCATAGTCATTTACCTGTGTAAACCAAATGTCGCTAGCCTCAAATATTTCAGCCCATTTTTCAAAAGTTTTCTCTTTGAGTTTTTCAGCAAAGAACTTAGATATCTCCTCACGGCGGGCGTAAGCCTCATTCTGTTCCGCCTGAAATTCTCCTGTCGCACCAATGGCCTGCAACATCAGTGGTAGGTTTCCCAAAGAGAGGCCGATATATCGATCGGCAGTTTCATAGATCCCATAAGGAGCTTCATGATACCAACTGCCTACATGGTTGGGTTGCTGGGAACATTTTGGCTTATCCCCATTAAAGTAGCAGACCAAAGATTCTGCTTGCAAATTCAGCGCTGCAGAGAACAGATTGACATCGACACGACCACCCTCTCCAGTCCGACCCTTCTTCACAAGCGCACCTAAAATACCAGCAGCAAAAATCATTGCGCCGTGGTGGTCAATAGCAGAAGTACCAACCAACCGCGGGACTTCACCTTCTTTACTAGTGATCCACGCTAGTCCCGACAAAGATTGCGCAATCATATCTTGCCCGGGTCGATTGACATAAGGCCCATCTGGTCCAAAGCCACTAGCAGAGGCAAAAATTAAATTAGGGTTCAATTCCTGAAGCGTTTCGTAGCCAAGGCCCAGCTTTTCCATGACACCGGGGCGAAAGTTTTCTGCTACTACATCGGCACTCTTCGCGAGTTTCTTTGCTATATTAAGCGCGTCAGGGTCTTTCAGATCTAGGCAGACGCTTTTCTTATTTCGATTTGCTACGAGTTCAAGTGTAGTTTCACCGCCTGCTTTTTTGGCATCGGCGCCTCCCCAATGTCGCTGAAAGGCACCTTTGATTGGCTCAATCATTATTACCTCTGCACCGAGGTCAGCAAGAAACTGAATTCCAAGCGGCCCCATGAGAAAGTGGTTGAAGCTGACTATCCGGATGCCATCGAGTTGCATATTCTAGTTTCCTATTCTCACACTAATTATTATTCGTCGTTAAAATTCGGCTTTCTTTTTTCAAAAAATGCTGCCAATCCTTCCTTTTGATCATTACTTAAAAAAGCCGATTTTATATTTTGACGCTCACGCTCAAGTCCCAAAGATAAAGGTAGTTCATACGCAGAGTTGACAGCATCTTTAGCATATCCGAGCGCCTTTCCGGAGTGCTGAGCAATTAATTGAGCAACTTCTTCAGCTCGAGCTTCATAGTTTTTTTGATCAATAACCTCCGATGCTAGACCAAGGGTTAAAGCAGTATCAGCATCCACTGGCTCACCTGTCAATATCATTTTCATCGCCGCATACTTTCCGACAAGCCTAGACAACCTCTGAGTAGCTCCATCACCTGGTATATGTCCCAATTTTATTTCAGGCTGTCCAAATACTGCACTCTCG
>PBZM01000071.1 GCA_002731015.1 Gammaproteobacteria bacterium | reverse complement strand
GTGAACTCGAGTTTAGGAGATTAGTATGTCGGAGATGGTGAAGGCGATGGTTCGCGTTGGTGCGTCGCAGATGGAGATGCGGGAGTACCCTATGCCGGACGTACCCGAGGATGCTGCGCTTATGAAAGTCGTGGTCGCAGGTATTTGCGGCACAGACGTGAAAATGTACAAAAAGCCACAGAAAGATGAGCAAGTCATCATGGGCCACGAAAATATCGGGTACATCGCAAAGGCCGGCAAATTATTCACGGAGCGTCAGGGTGTAAAGGAGGGTGACCTAGTATTCGTCGAGCACTACGTGACCTGCATGCAGTGCGAGTGGTGCCATAAAGGCGAGTACAGGCACTGCGCCTCAACCGACTGGCGGCATAACCCCAATGCGATTCGCTATGGGTACACCTCGTGTGAGTCAGCGCCCCATCTGTGGGGTGGTTTCGCTGAGTATATGTATCTCCCGTGGAACGCCGTCCTGCACAAGGTCCCAAAGGGTGTGTCACCCGAGCTCGCTGGGATCGTAACGCCGATGGCGAACGGAATCGAGTGGGCACTTTTCGATTGCGGAGTGGGCTACAACTCGTCGGTACTGATCCAGGGCCCGGGCCAGCAGGGGATGGCCCAGACTGTTGCCTGTAAGCAGGCCGGTGCCTCTTGCATTATCGTTACTGGCACCGCCAAAGACGTCAAACGTTTAGAGGTTGCCAAGAAGTTGGGCGCGGATTACACCATCAACGTGAGTCAGGAGGATCCCCTCGAGCGAATCATGGAGATCACAGGCGGCATCGGTGTAGATGTTTCGCTCGAATGCACCTCTGGCGCCGGAACGATTCCGGTGATGCTGGGGGTTGAGGCCCTGAAACGGAAAGGGGGAACCATCTTGTTGCAAGGCGAGCTAACCGAGTTCCCGAACTTCCCGCTTGGCAAGGCCACCGTGAAGTGGATAACTTTTAAGAGCGCAAGGGGCCATGGGTACAGGTCTTGCGAACTGGCGTTAGAGCAGCTTGCCTCAGACCGGTTCCCACTGGATCTGGTAACGACCCATACCTACCCATTAGAGGAGGCCGATACTGCGGTAAGGGCCGTCGCGGGTGAAATCAGTGAGGATGTCGTGCATGTCTCGTTACTTCCACATGGGCCGGTGGATTGATCCGTCCGGTCTGCATCGTCACTGGGTTCCTGGGCGCCGGGAAGACCACGCTCGCGCTTGGGCTGATAAAGTCGGGTGAACTGACGGACGCGGTCCTAATCGTGAACGATTTTGGTGACGCATCTTTTGATTCTGTGCAGATCGGCGCAACCGGCACCGCCTATCGTGCGATGGATGGTGGGTGCGTTTGCTGTACAGTGAAAGACGACTTACTTAAGACGTTACACGAGATTCCTGGCCTGTTCCCCGACAAGACCTCGGTCTGGATCGAAACCAGCGGGATCTCCAATCCGTCTGACCTCATACCACTCTTTGAGGGAAGCTCGTTTCTTTCCGGGTCCTATTCGCTGCGGTCGGTGGTGGCGGTCGTTGACGGCAGGAATAGCTTTGACTGGCTGGTGGCGCAAGAATCGGCCGCAGAGCAAGTGTCGATGGCGTCGGTATCTATTATCAACCAACACGACAAAGCCCGCGACCTCGATAATTTTAAACGACAACTACAGTCCCTGAATCCGCTTTCTGATTTACACGTCCTGTCTCTGGAGGATGAGCCCCCCCTCACCATAGACACCTTTTTAGGTCCGGCTAATTACTATGCGCGAAGCCAGAGCCTGATCTCGATCGGACATGGACATCGCCACGAGAGCCACGGCTATATTACTCAAACAATCCGTTGGGAGGGGACGGTCGACGAGTCTGAGTTTGTGGATCTGTTCAGTGAATGGCTCGAGCAAATCGGCCCCGGGCTTCTCCGATTAAAGGGCACGGTCCGCACGCACTTTAATGACCAATTCATGATTATTCAGGGGGTCCGGCGGCACGTGACCTTCGACTACAACCACTCTGGTTGGCCCAGTGAGAACGTTTTGGTGGTAATCGGCAGAGATATCGAACGCGAGGTTATCGATAGCCTGTTGGGTCATATTCTGTCGCTGAAAAACAAAGAAATGGAGGCAGAGATATGCCAAAAGTAGTCACCGGGATACCCGCGATCCCGAAGGAGATGATCACCCGTTACGAGAAACTCAGTGTCGCCACTGTGCATGAGGCTCAGGGCCGTGTGGGTTTGTTGAATCCCGAGATCAGGCCGGTGAAGGCGGGATTAAAGCTGGTTGGACGGGCGGTGACCGTTTTCGCAACCCCGGGCGATAACGTCATGATCCACGTCGCTATGGAGCAATGCGAGCCGGGCGACGTTATGGTGGTCGGAGTCAACTCGCGGTCAGACTGCGGGTACTTTGGTGACCTACTCGCGACTCTGATGCAGGCAAGGGGGATCGCCGGGCTAGTGATTGATTCAGGTGTCCGTGATTTAGCTGATCTGAGGCAGATGAATATCCCCGTCTTTAGTCGGTGTATCTCGGCGCAGGGAACAGTCAAAGAGACTCTTGGCGACGTTAATGTCCCGATTGTCTGTGGTGGGCAGGTCATCAACCCTAGTGACCTCATTATCGGCGACGATGACGGGGTGGTCGTAGTCCGGAGGTATGAGCTGGACTTAGTGGCACAGAACTCTGAGGCGCGTGAAGATAAAGAGGCTGCGATCCGGGCGAAGTATCGGGGCGGGATATTGGGTCTTGACATGAACAATATGAGACAACGACTCCTCGATATGGGCCTGCGATACGTGCCCTACGACGAAGATAAAAAGACCAGAGACTGATCGAAAGGAGGACATAAAATGATTATCGATTGCCATGGCCACTACACAACATCGTCTCCGAAGCTACAAGCGTTTCGGGACGAACAGCTTAGACTGTTTTCGGAGGGTAAAGACACTAGTCTTGCGAAAATGGCCGCAATCTCTGATGACGAGATTATCGACTCGATCGAGAATAATCAGTTGAAATTAATCAAGGAACGTGGCGGCGATCTTACGATTTTCTCCCCAAAAGCGTCAGCGATGGGGCAGCACCAGGCTGATCTAAAGACATCGATCGCTTGGGCCCGTGAGAGTAACGACCTTATAAACCGTGTCTGTGAGCTGTTTCCCAAAAACTTCGCACCTGGGTGCCAGCTACCGCAGGAAGGGGGCAAGTCACTGGGTCCGGCAATTGACGAGTTGCGCCGGTGCGTAGAGATGGGTTTCGTTGGGTTCAACTTGAACCCCGACCCGTCGGGCGGCCACTGGACAGGCAAGCCATTAACGGACCCGTACTGGTACCCGCTGTATGACGTGATGGTAGAGTTGGATGTCCCTGCAATGATTCACGTCTCTGGGTCATGTAATGAGTGCCACCACACAACGGGCGCGCACTACATCAATGGCGACACGTCTGCCTTCATGCAGCTCGTGCAGGGTGATCTGTTCTCGGAGTTCCCCGACCTTCGTTTTATCATCCCTCACGGCGGGGGTGCTATTCCTTACCATTGGGGACGGTACCGCGGCCTCGCGCAGATGCTCGGAAAGCCCGAACCAAAGGAATACATCATGAAGAACGTGTTCTTTGACACCTGTGTCTATCACAAGCCAGGGGTAGAACTTTTGTTGTCAGTCATTGGCACAGACAATGTGTTGTTCGGTTCTGAGATGCTCGGTGCGGTAAAAGGAATCGATCCAAACACTGGGGAGTATTTTGATGACACCAAGAAATATATCGACCAGTTAGGGCTGACCCGGATCGATCTGGAGAAGCTTTTCGAGGGTAACGCTAGACGGGTATTCCCTCGATTGGATAAGCGTCTGAATGACTTGGGACTCTACGGCAGTAGTGGGATCAGTTCAGCCACTCCGCGAGCCGCTCGGCAATCATAACGACCGGGGCGTGAGTGTTCCCACTGGTTATTGTGGGAACGACCGATGCGTCAGCGATGTAAAGGTCACGCAAACCGTGGACCTTAAGTTTTTCCGACACAACTGCCTCGCCGTCCGTGTCGGGGCCCATCTTTGCGGTCCCTACTGGATGAAAAATCGTTGTCGCCACATCACCAGCGGCCTTTACGAGGTCGTGATCAGTTTTCTGTGTTCGTCCCGGCTTGTGTTCGGTTGGTGAGAATTCAGCAAGTAGCGGGTGGTCCATCAGATCTCTGGTTTTTTCGATTGCTCTGCATACAATCTTACGGTCGTATGCCTCGGATAGATAATTGGGGTTAATGATTGGGGGATCCGAAGCGTTGGTGCCGCTAATGTGTGTCGTGCCGCGACTCTCCGGCCGCAGATGACAGACGCTTGCGGTCATTCCGGGGAAGGGGTGTAGGTCGGTACCAAGTTTATCTGCGCTCATTGGTTGGATATGGAATTCGAGGTCGGCTCGATCTTCCTCGTCGCTCGACTTAAAAAATGCTCCAAGCTGGCTGGGGGCCATCGACAGGGGCCCTGACTGGTTATAGGCGTACTGCAGCCCCATTTTAATCCTACCAAGCCAAGAATTGGCCTGTTGGTTGAGCGTTTCGCCGGCACCTAGCCGGTACTGTAAGCGGACTTGGAGATGGTCTTGAAGGTTCTTTCCAACGCCCTCGAGTCGGTTTCGGATTGGGATATCCAGCGGTTTAAGTACCGATTCAGAGCCAATCCCCGATCGTTCAAGTAGCGATGGTGAGCCGATCGCACCGGCGGCCAGAACTATACGCTCTGCTCGAATTGAAAAAGGCTTGCCATGGCGAGTTCCTTCCATACCGATGCAACGGTCTCCTTTAAAGATGAGTCGCTCGGTCAGGGTCTTGGTCATTACCCTGAGATTTGGTCGATGCATTACCGGGTGCAAGAACGCTCGGGCCGATGACCAGCGGATCCCCTTTTTTTGTGTGACCTCGAAGTAACCGACACCACTGTTATCTCCGCGGTTGAAGTCGGGTCTGTCAGCGAACCCACTCTCTTCACAAACTTTTTTAAATGTTTCGAGAACATCCCACTTGAGTCGTTGTTCCTGAACTAACATCTCGCCTTGATCTGAATGGTAGTCGTCAGCACCGCGATGGTAGTTCTCCGACTGTTTGTAGTAGGGAAGTACGTCGTCCCATGACCATCCCTCACCCCAAGAGGTGTAGTCGTCTTTTTGTCCACGCATATAGATCATGCCGTTAATACTCGAGCATCCACCCAAGACTCGTCCACGCGGGTATGCTAGGCTGCGTCCATTGAGACCATCTTGCGGCGTTGTTGAGTAGCACCAGTCTGTTTTGGGATTCCCCATGGTGTAGAGATAGCCGACCGGGATATGGATCCAATGCCAGTTATCTCTGCCGCCAGCCTCTACCAGGGTGACCTGATGTTGAGGATTGGCTGACAAGCGGTTCGCAATCACACAGCCCGCGCTACCGGCGCCGATGATTAGCGTGTCTGTGTGAAGATGATCAGTCATTTTCAGTCAGCCGGATCCGTGACGATATATTTTGCTTAGGATAATACAAGATCGCCTCACCCGAGGAGGTGACCAATCTGGTGATTGCGCTGATCACAACCTGGTGAGTGATCATAATAGCTGGCGTTTCGTTTCGGTTAGAGATCGTTAACAGTTTGTCCGAGAGGAGTTTGAGTGTTACCTGCCGGTCCACGTGGCCTTCAAAAAAGGAGCTTAGGCCCTCAAATGATTCCACTGGTCCGATATCCATTAGCCGCGCGGTCTCGAGACATCGGCACCAGGGGCTTGAATGGACGGTATTCGTCGCAAAATCCAGAACTTTAAATGCTTCACCGATCCGCTTCGATTGCTCACGGCCGCGTATGTCGAGATTTCGTTGGGTCGCGCAATCATCGACTTTAAAATTGGTCGGGTCACCGAACCCTGGCGCTAAAGCATGACGAAAAAAGATCACAGTGCCGCGAGTCTCGAGTGCATCTTTGAGGCTGATGACCTGAGTCTGAGCTTGCAAGAATTGAAAAGGGACTATGCAGATAACAAAAAACCAACACATTTGCCGATGTTTGCTGACCATCCGGTGTACACTCCCGCGTCTGTTGTATCAAGGTAACTCATGAATGCGGCTCAGTGGTGGATTTTTCTACCAGCCTGTATCGGAATGAATTTTTTTCCGGGACCGAATAATCTAATAGCGTTAGTCCATGGAATCCGCACCAATGTGCGGCATGCGACAGTGGCTGGGCTCGCCCGACTGCCAGTCATGGTGGTCATGCTGGTCTTACTTGCTGCAGGCCTGGAGGCGCTTCTGGCGCTCAGTGCGAGCGCGTTCCAGTGGATGCGGATCATTGGCGCGATTTATTTGTTGTGGATGGCATGGCAGGCACTTCATGTGGTGGTGTCGACGTGTTTTGATCTGGAGGTACGCAAGACGCTTTGGCTCATGGCCCGGTCAGAGGCCCTGGTTGCCTTCACGAACCCAAAGTTGATTCTGATTTTTTATGCATTTTTCCCTCAATTTATTGATCCAGCGGAGCCAGTCGTACCGCAAATCATTGTGATGGGTGGTACATTTGTGCTCATCGAAGTCGCAGCGATTGGGTTGTACGCGTTTGGTGGCCGTTGGTTACAGGAGAGCTTCGAGGATGGCCAGAGTGCGAGGTGGCTGTCACGTTTTACAGCGGCCGCGCTCACCGCTGCTGCGGGGTTGATTCTGGTCCCATGAAGCGTTTGTCCAGCTACGCCTACGGCACCGCTTTAATGATTCTTGGCGTGTTAGTGCTGTCGCCAGATTCTGGGCTTTTGCGGTTAATTGATGGTGATCCCTACGTGGTGTCGTTCTGGAGAGGGATAGGAATCTGTTTTGTTTTGTGGGTAGCGGCGTTGGCCCGGTCGCCGGCAGAATTCGTCTACCAACTGACGCACCACACATCGGTGTCTGTCGGTATCATTCTCTCTTTCGGTATTTCCTCGATGTCCTTTGTTTTCGGTGTCACTCTTTTGGGGGCACCGACCATGCTCGTGTTTGTGGCGCTGACGCCGCTGGCCTCGGCGTTTGCCAGCCGGATCTTGTTTGGAGAATCAACCGACCTCGCTTTATGGATCGCGATCGTGATCGGAATCATCGGCGCGTCGATTTCGGGTTCGGCGATTCCAGACGGTACACCAATTTCGGGCTATCTTGCGTGTTTCTTCGTTCCTGGATTGACCGGATTAGGCATCAGTTTGACCCGTCATTACCCGAGAGATCACATTTGGCCGTTGTACGGGTCGGCAAATCTCATGATGGCTTGTGTTATTTGGGTTGTAATCGACTCGGTTTCTGTGCCACGGGAATCGGTTTGGTTGCTCACGGTCAACGCATGCGTTGTCTGTTCACTATCATTCATGCTCATAACTATCGCCCCTAAATATTTACCTGCGCCGGAGGTAGGTCTTTATCTCTTGCTCGAGACACTGATTGGGCCGATCATCGTTTGGAGCCTGGTCGGCGAGGTCCCGAGGCAAAACGATTTCATTGGGGGCGCGGTGTTGCTCATTGCACTGGTTGGTCTATTCACCTACCGGATGCGCTACTCCAATACTGCGATAGATCATCGACATGGTTAGTCTTATTGCAGACGCGGTTTTACCCATAGCCTCGATATTGGGTCTTGGTTTCGCGATTAAGCGCCTCTCGAACGTGGACGAATCTTTCTGGAGCGGCCTCGAATGGGTCTCCTATTGGGTCCTGATGCCAAGCCTTTTGATTGAGGTCATCATTCGGGCGCCTGATATTTCTGTCCCGTGGGGGCCTTTGATCGGTTCTATTTATTCAACGCTTGGGATCATCACGGTGTTTGCAATTCTTGCGTGGCGAACTGGACTGTTTGGGCCGAGTTACGCCTCATTCACATCGGTATATCAGGGTATTATCCGTTTCAATACATTCATAGCACTTGCTTTAGCGGCAGGTCTTCGTCCCGATTTATTGCCACATGTCGCGATCGCAGCTGCTATCATTATCGTTATTATCAACATCGCCTGTGTCGCGGTCATGACCGCCAAATATCCCGGGTTTGATCTGGTCCAAGTGGTTCGCGAATTATTGAAGAATCCGTTGATCTTGGCGTGCGTGATTGGGGGCATGGGCCGCTTGTTGGGTTTCGCTGACGAATTCCCAATTTCTGGATTGGTCCTCATTGGGCAGGCCGCGCTTCCAATGGGGGTTTTGTGTTTGGGGGCAGGGCTCCAGTGGCGAGCGGTCAGGGCGGGCCTCGGATTGACATCGTTTTCGGTGGTAACCCAACTGTTTGTGAAGCCATTATTGTTCTTATGCTTGGCGCTTTGGATGGGACTTACAGATGATTGGGTTCTTGTGGGCTTGCTTCTGACCTGTGTATCAACAGCAGCATCGAGCTATATTTTAGCTAGGCAGTTAGGCGGAGACGCCCAATTAATGGCAGGGATTGTTGCAGTCCAGACGATCCTATCGATTGTATCGGTACCAATAGTGTTGTGGTTTGCGGATAGTATGAATTGGATCAGGCTCGCGTGAAGACCTGCGATTTGGCGGTGATCGGGGGTGGAGTTGTCGGGCTGACGATCGCACGCGAGTGGCTGTCTCGTTATCCGAAATCAGATGTCGTGGTCTTCGAGAAGGAAAACAATTCTGTGGCCCATGGGAGCGGTCGGAACTCGGGGGTCGTGCATTCGGGTATTTATTATGCAGAGGGCAGTCTAAGGGCCCAGCTATGCGTGTCGGGTTGTCAGCTGATGCGTGACTATGTTTCTGAGCGAGGCCTCTGGATCGATCATTGCGGCAAATTACTGGTGCCCCCGTCGGAATCAGCACTTGCGTCCATGCAGGTCCTTCTCGATCGTGGACGAGCCAATGGTGTAGAGATTCATCAACTGACGGGGACCGAGGCACTGGAACTCGAACCGAACGTTAATCCTCAGTTTGATCAAGTACTTTTTGTTCCGATTACCTCGGTGGTCGATCCGAGGGAGGTCGTGGAACGCATTAAACAAGATGTCATCGAGGCCGGGGGAGTGATTCATTACAACACATCTGCAGGGTCAATTGACTCAAAATGTGGGATAGTACGGACCTCGTTCGGCACATTTGAGTCGGCAACGATCGTGAACGCGGCGGGATTGTTTGCTGATCAGGTCGCTAAACGCGCTGGTCTGAAAACGCGATACAGTTTCCAGCCGTTTAAAGGTAAGTATTGGAAGCACAAAAATACACACTTCAAAATGCGGTGTCTGGTGTATCCGGTGCCTGATCTCGATCTGCCCTTTCTGGGCGTACATAGCGCTCACAATGCCAATGGAGAGGTCTATTTCGGACCCAGCTCTACCCCTGTCATTGGTCGTGAGAATTATGAGGGACTTCAAGGCATATCCTGGTTAGATGGTTTGAGCTTAAGCACCTCCCTAGTTAAGAAATTTCTCCATAATACAAATGGTCTACGTACACTCGCTTTGCGTGAAATGAAGCTGATTCGGTTGGAGGGGGTCTGTAATGAACTCTCGAAGATCATCTCGGGCGTGGGGCCAGATGATCTTGAGCGTAGTATTGCAAAAGTAGGCATCCGGTCTCAAATATTTGATGCGGACAGACAGCATCTGGTAAACGATTTTGTTGTTCTGCAGGATGATAAGGCCGTTCATATTTTGAATGCGATAAGCCCGGCATTTACAGCAAGCTTTGCGTTCGCCAGATACGTGCTTGACCGACAAAAAAATTAACTAAGGAATCAATGTGGATTTAGGGTTAGATGGCCGTACAGCGGTCGTGATGGGGGCCTCGCAGGGACTTGGTGAGGCGATCGCAAAGCAGCTCGCGGCGGAGGGTGCGCACGTGATACTTGTCGCGCGGCGTGAGGATGCCCTTAGAGAAGTACAGCAGAGGATTCAGGATGCCGGAGGGTCTGCTGATATCGCGACATGTGATCTGTTTGATTCAGAGTCGAGGAGATTGTTGTGTAATCTGATAGAGAATCTACCGAGGATCGACGTCTTAGTTGCCAACTCAGGGGGTCCGGCTCCGGGGATGGCGCCGGGGATCGCTTCGGATATCTGGACCAAGGAATTCGATGCGATGGTGCTTGGTCTCATTGAGATCATTGATACCTCCGTCGGGCGAATGAAGAGCACCGGGTTTGGCCGGGTTCTTGTGATTGCGTCATCGGGCATCGTGACGCCGATTCCAAAGCTGGCGGTATCCAATACCCTGCGATCTGCTCTAGCGGGTTACGTCAAGACACTGTCCGAACAAATGGCCCCTCATGGTGTGACTTGTAACATGGTACTACCGGGCAGAATAGATACACCGCGTACGAAGGCAATCGACGCAGGCGGGGCAAAGGCTGAGGGAGTCGAAGTCGACGAGATACGTTCTCGATCTTGGGCGGCGATACCGATGGGCCGCTACGGTACACCTGAAGAGTTTGCGTCGATGGTCGTTTTTTTGGCGAGCGTGAGAGCGAGTTACGTCACGGGAACACAGGTGCGGGTGGACGGCGGAGCCATGAAATCGGTGAATGTATGAAAACGGAAGGCTGGATATTGCGATGGCACTGTGTCTAATATAAAAAAGTTTACATGATGGATCATCAATAATAGACCC
>PBZM01000070.1 GCA_002731015.1 Gammaproteobacteria bacterium | reverse complement strand
GAAAAATTCGAAGATAATCGTCTTCGTAGGTAAACCTGATCTCTGGATCAGAGTACTCTATAGATAAAATGTCATCGTACGACAACCGATCATACAGTTCATGCTCTGGTGGGCCACCCCGATAAAAATCTTCTTTCCTATTAAAAAAGCCGCGGCCCCCATCACCTCCCGCAGCCTCTATCGCTTTCTCAACTTGATCATCCGTGTTATCACTCAAGTCGTCATTTATTGCCCAGGACCCAACAATATTCACTTCAATTGGTGAATCCTGGGATAGAGTAAAGTTGCTAATCCCACTACACAACAGCAAAGTGGTTGCTGCGTGAATCGAAAAAACTCTAAGATCCAAATTATTACGCATCGTGGAATTAACCTTGCATTTTTTTCCGCCAAGCCGCAATGGCGATACCAATTTCGTCTGGGGAATCCTCTTGAAGAAAGTGATTTCCTTTAACTGTTACTTCTTCCTGATTCGGCCAAGAGCGGCAGAACTCCCTCTGCTCGCCTATCAGGATCGCACCAGGTTCTGCATTTATAAATAATTTAGGGATACTAGACTGTGACAACCAACCAGCATAACTGGCCACCAATTCTGCGACATCGGCAGGCTCGCCCTCGATAGGGATCTGTCTAGGCCAGGTTAAAGTGGGACGTCTATCCTCTCCTTCATTAAGGAAAGGTTTCTTATAAACATTCATTTCCTCTTCAGATAGCTCTCTAAGAATAGAGCCAGGTAATACTTTTTCAACAAATACATTTTTATTTAGAGCCATTTCTTCGCCAGCAGAAGATCTAAATCCCTGAAAAACTCCCCTAGCAGCCTCCGGCCATTGATCCCAAGTTACCGGCATAACTATTGCTTCCATGTAAACGATCCCTACAACAGATTCTCGATGGCGGTTAGCCCAATCAAAACCTAACGCTGAACCCCAGTCATGTATCACGAATGTTACATTATCTCTGACACCAAGCGCCTCAAGAGCAGCATCCCAATATGCCCGATGTTCTTTAAGGGTATACCGCTCAGGTCCTGAATTTTCCAATTTGTCAGAATCGCCCATTCCTATGAGATCAATGGCAATGCAACGTCCCTGATCGGAAAGGTGGGGCATTATATTTCGCCAAAGATATGATGAGGTCGGGTTCCCATGTTGAAACACTATGGGGTCACCTTCTCCCATTTCCACGTAACTCATTGTCTTGCCATTTACAGAGACTGTTTTTTTTGGATGCTCTTTAGCGCTAATCATTCTCTTCCCCATTCTAAATACAAGCAGCGAAGAGAATAAACCGCTCATTTGGTGCTGTCTAGCTCAAAGCGGTCTCGCATAGCAATGCGGACTAGATGCTTTCATCCCCAACACGGGGGTTTTGTTGCACCTTTAGACTCATTTCAGATTTGATCATTCACCTCATTATCCGATATGCTCCTCTTCCGCTTTGATTACAGAACTAGTCCAAAATATGGGGGAAAATCCATGACCATGCAGAATACACCTCTACTGATGTCCCGTATCTTAGGCCGTGGTGCCCTCTTAGATCCCGAGGTCGAAGTCGTTACACAGCAAATTAACGGGACTCATCGACAGACCTTAGGGAAGACATGGGCTAGGGCAAATCAAGTTGCAAATGCTTTGCGTGCCCATGGCATCAAAGTTGGCGATCGAGTTGGTAGCTTTATGTGGAATAACTACTACCATTTAGAGCTCTATCAAGGGGTACCGTCTATGGGGTCCGTTCTTCATACTTTGAATATTAGACTGTCTCCTGCTGACTTGGAATACATAATAAATCATGCGGGAGATAAAGTTATCTTCGCTGATGAAGATCTCCTCCCACTATTGGAACCTCTTTGGGGAAAAATTCCTTGCGTAGAGTTATTGGTTATTTGTCGACACGGAGACAATGGAGAGAGCTCTTTTGAAAATCAGATTGATTATGATGACTTTATTAAAGGACAACCCGAAAGTTATGACTGGCCTGATATTGATGAAACCTCGCCGATGGGACTCTGTTATACATCTGGTACCACCGGCAAACCAAAAGGAGTCATGTATACGAACCGATCAACATATCTGCACACTCTCGTAGAGTCCTTACCGGACGCTTTAGGTTTATCAAGCTTAGATTCCCTCCTTGGAATCGTCCCAATGTTCCATGCAATGGGATGGGGTCTTCCTTATGCCGCTTCTATGCTTGGCTGCAAGCAGGTAATGCCTCACCGTTTTATGGTTCCTGAGGTATTCCTTAATTTAATGCAAGATGAGGAAGTGACAATTTCTGCCGGGGTCCCAACCATCTGGCAGGGAGTGCGGGCAGAACTAGAGGCTAACGAGGGTAAGTACAACTTAAGCAAACTTGGTCGGCTCACTTGCGGCGGATCTGCTCCACCGGTTGAGATGATGCGATGGTACTGGGAAAGTTATAAAGTCGAGATGATTCAAGGGTGGGGTATGACCGAGACTAACCCGCTCGGTACGGTTTCCCGAAAAGTAGCAAAGCGATCGCACTTGGGCACTACCGAGGATGAGCAGTTCGAAAATATTTCGAAAGCTGGTCTCGCTATGCCAAGTCTAGATATAGAGATTTTTGACGAGGAATGGAATGCCTTACCTCACGATGGAGAAACAGTTGGTGAGCTTTGTATAAAAGGACCATGGATCGCATCCGAGTATTATAACGATCCACAACCAGATAAATTTCATGATGGCTGGCTGGTCACTGGTGATGTTGCAAAAATCGATTCCCAACAATACGTAATGATATCTGATAGATCAAAAGATCTGATTAAGTCTGGAGGCGAATGGATATCATCAGTTGATTTAGAGAATCATATCGTGGCTATGCCAGGCGTGGCACAGGCAGCCGTGGTAGCTAGACCTCATCCAAAGTGGGATGAGCGTCCAGTTGCTTTAGTCATAATGAGCGATGGGGTAGAGCTGAATTCGGATGCTGTGATTGAGCACTGCAGCACTGTTTTCGCGAAATGGCAACTTCCGGACGAGATTATTGAAACAAATCATATACCATTGACCTCGACCGGAAAAATCGACAAGAAAGCGATAAGAGCTAAGTTGGATGAAGACGGTTACCAGCTACCCGATTTGAGATGATTTTAATTTGAGGTTCGCAAACACCAGCTAAATCTCGCGTGCAATCAGCATCTTCATGATTTCATTACTGCCGCCATAAATTTTTTGCACTCGGCTATCGGCATACATTTTTGCAATTGGATACTCCATCATGTATCCGTAGCCACCAAAAAATTGAAGACACTCATCAATAATTTCGCATTGTTTCTGCGTAGTCCACCATTTAGCCATGGCAGCCGTTGCACCATCCAATTTGCCATCTGCCAACTGCATAGCACACTGATCTACAAATGTTCGAGCAAGCTTTGCTTCAGTAAGTCGCTCTGCCAATTTGAATTGCGTATTTTGAAAATCCAAAATCCTTTTTCCGAACGCTTTGCGTTCCTTGACGTATTCTGAAGTGATTTGCAAAGCCGACTCAATAACGGCACAAGCCCCCGCCGCAATGATTAATCTCTCTTGAGGCAACTGCTCCATTAGCTGAATGAATCCTTTACCTTCCGCAGTGCCCAAAAGGTTCTCCACTGGAATCCTCACGTTGTCAAAAAAAAGCTCTGCAGTGTCCTGTGCCTTCATCCCTAACTTTTCTAGATTTCTGCCTCTTTTAAAACCTCCCGTATCCTCAACATTCTCTGTTTCTAACATGATGAGCGATACTCCCTTCGCCGCTTCAGTAGGATCGGTCTTGGCGACAACACAAATCAAATTAGCAGTCATTCCGTTTGTGATGAACGTCTTCTGACCGTTTAATTCATACTCTCCGGTACCATTTTTCACCGCTGTCGTCGCCACAGATTGCAAGTCGGAACCTGTTCCCGGCTCAGACATCGCAATTGCAGATACAATTTCACCACTCGACATCTTTGGCAACCACTTAGCTTTTTGCTCTTCGGTGCCATATGAATTGATGTAGTGAGCTACTATTCCAGAATGTACACCGTTGCCAAAACCGGTTACATGAGCGTATGCCAGCTCCTCAACAAGGACCATCTCATGCTTAAAGTTACCACCTCCACCACCCCACTTTTCCGGTATCGAAGCGCAAAGTAATCCGGACTGTCCCGCTTTCAACCAGGCTTCCCGATCAACAAACCCTTGTTCTTCCCACTTTTTGGCGACTGGGGCAAATTCCTTTTCGATGAATTTACGTGCTGCTCCTCGCATGATGGATAGTTCTTCATCCATCCACGGTGATTGATCTTTATCGAATAGCATAAATCCCTCTTTTACTCAGGTAGTTGGTCCATGCGCTCAACAATCATCGCATTCGCAGTTCCACCACCCTCACAAATTGCGACTAATCCATATCGAGCAGACCTGCGCTCTAGTTCATTGACAAGCGTCGTCATCAATTTAGCACCGGTGCCCCCCAGTGGGTGCCCTAACGCTTGCGCACCACCGTTTACGTTTAATCTATCCTCACTTGCATTCATAGCTTTTGCCCAAGCAAGTGGCACGGATCCAAAGGCTTCATTGATCTCATACAAATCTATATCATCAATTTCTAAACCCGCTTTCTCAAGTGCTTTTTTACTTGCCGGGATTGGACCTTCCAACATAATCACCGGGTCTGAGCCTACTACGGCTAGAGAATGAATTTTAGCTCGGATTGGAAGATTATATCTCTCAACTGCGTCTCGGTTTGCAACCATTACCGCAGCTGCCCCATCACTAATTTGACTGGCTGTTCCGGCGGTTATTACGCCACCCTCTCGAAGAGGATTAAGCCCTTGCATACTCTCGAGTGAAGCATCGAAGCGAATACCTTCGTCTATATCATGTACATCCGCAGATCCATCCTCTAGCTTTATGTTTAACGGCACTACTTCATCCTTGAAAAATCCATTTTTAGTCGCCTCTGATGCCCTCTGATGACTCTTGAGACCAAAAGCATCTAGCTCGTCCCTGGTAATTTCATACTTTTCTGCTAGTAATTCTGCACCATCGAACTGAGAAAATTGTAGTCCGGGATACTGAAGTTCGAGTCTCTCGCCTTTGGGAGTTCCTCTACCATGCTCTAGTCCATCTCGGATGTTTGACCCGATTTCAACCGTGCTCATGGCCTCAACCCCTCCACAAATAACGACATCCTGTGTCCCAGACATTACAGCCTGTGCACCGAACTGAATAGCTTGCAAAGACGAGCCACACTGGCGATCCACAGTCGTTCCTGGGACCTCCAAATCCAATTTAGAGGACATTGCTACGTTGCGCCCCAGATTACCGGCTTGCGATCCGATCTGGCTCACAACTCCAAAAATAACATCATCTACACCATTCGTTGGTACTCCTGTCTGATCAATTAACTCATCTATGACGACGGCTCCCATATCAACCGGGTGCAGATTACTCAATCTACCCTTTTTCCTTCCCGTTGCCGTTCTCACCGCACCAACAATATAAGCTTCGTTCATTCCAAATTACCTCAATAAATTCCCTGGATTAATACAGAAAAAGTCATGTTCCTTTTACTCTCACATAGCCGGCATTCGAATACCCGCATCAAACCGAATAACTTCTCCATTTAAGTACCTGCACATGACAATATGGGCTACTTCTTCAGCAAATTCCTCTGGATTACCCAGTCTTTTAGGAAATTGCGTTATCGCAATCAACGGTTCTTTTACTTCATCTGGCGCGCCCGCCAACAGTGGGGTTTCAAAGATACCTGGCGCTACCGTAACAACTCTTATACCTCTTTTCGCCAAGTCTCTTGCAATTGGCAACGTCATGGAGACAATACCGCCCTTGCTCGCGGCATAACCTGCTTGCCCCGTTTGACCATCAAACGCTGCTATGGAAGCAACGTTTACGATAACCCCCCTTTCCTGATCTTCATTTTGCGGTTCATTAACCTGCATCGCCTCAGCACATAACCTAAGCACATTAAAGGTCCCTATTAGATTAACCCTGATTATGTGCTCAAATTTTTCAAGAGGCATAGGCCCATCACGACCAACGGTCCTAGCAGCACCGCCGATTCCCGCAGAATTAACGTTTATATGAATGGAGCCAAAAGAAGAAATTGTCTCTTTAACCGCTTCTTTAACACTAGCCTCATCAGCTACATCGCCCCTGAAACAACTTACTTCGGATCCGAATTCTTTAGCTGCTAATTCCAGTAATTCCTCATTCATATCATATAGACAGACATTAGCTCCAGCTTCTACAAAGTTCCGCGCCGTTGCCAACCCCAATCCTGAAGCGCCACCAGTGATAAAAGCTGTTTTGTTTGCCAATTCCATAATTATGTCTCTACCCTTAAAAAATCTATATACCTCTGCAAGAATAATCGATCACAATTTAAAAGGGAAACGCGGCCAGTAAATCTGATGATGCTGTTGTCCTATATTTTAAAAGTTCGATGCACTATCATTTCTCATAACTAAACGAGAAAGGTTTTATTTATGGGACCTCTTGCAGGAATTAAAGTGGTAGAGATGGCAGCCATTGGACCGGTGCCATTTTGTGCGATGATGCTTTCAGATATGGGGGCGGAAGTAATTAGAATAGATCGGTTGAGTCAGAAGGGTTCAGGCCATAGAGCTAATGTGCTTTTTCGAGGACGTAAATCAATCGCTGTTGATCTCAAGAACCAACAAGGTGTGGAGACCGCTCTAAAATTGATAGATAAGTCCGACGTAGTCATCGAAGGATTTCGCCCAGGCGTAATGGAACGTCTGGGTCTTGGGCCTGAGACATGTCTCAAACAAAATGCCAGGCTAGTTTATGGACGGATGACTGGCTGGGGCCAGCATGGTGGACTTTCTCAAGCGGCAGGTCACGACATAAATTATATTTCTCTCGCCGGAGCTTTAGGCTCTATGGGTTATCCGGATAGACCCCCTACTCCTCCCCTGAACTTGATAGGAGACTTCGGAGGTGGCGCAATGTACTTGCTCAGCGGTGTACTCGCTGCACTCTTGGAAAGACATTCTTCCGGAAATGGTCAAATCATTGATGCCGCGATGACCGATGGAACAGCAAGTCTTTTAAGTGGCTTTTATGGAATGATGGCTATGGATATGTGGACACCGGATCGCTATAAAAATCGACTCGATGGAGGTGCGTTTTACTATGGTAGTTACGAATGTAAAGATGGTAAGCACATCTCATTAGGATCACTAGAGCCACAGTTTTACACTCTTCTTCTTGAAAAATGTGAAATTGCAGATGAGAGTTTCAAAGAGCAACTAGATCAAGAAGCTT
>PBZM01000069.1 GCA_002731015.1 Gammaproteobacteria bacterium | reverse complement strand
CGAAGAATCTTCTCCGGTCGGAGGATTTTTTAAAAGCTTTACAAGGTCAGCTACTTGGTCGGCGCTGAGCGGTTTTGGCGGAATGCCCTCAGAAGCGCGTTCCTCAACATGTTTGCGGTATTCTTCAAGCACAATAGTTGTCCCTGTTTAGATTAAATCAAACGCGGTGGGTGGGTCCTTTTGGGAACCGGATCACAGCACGCTAATAGACTGAAGTTTAGCAAAAAATGCGACGCTTCCGTCCTAAAAATGACATCGAGCCAGTTTTTCGATCAGCTCGCGATTGGGTATGCCGGAAGAGTCGCTTTAGTCATTTGGCGTAGGCATCGAATGACCTGGCAACTGTACCCGTACTCGTTGTCGTACCATACGTAAACGACGCAGCTATTGTTACCGGTAGCAATGGTTGCAAGCCCATCGATTATTCCTGCTGCACGAGATCCAACGAAATCAGAACTGACTGCTTCCGGCGAGTTTGAATAGTCGACCTGTTTTTGTAGTTTTGAGTGGATCGCGATGTGGCGTAGATAGTCGTTTAATTCATCCTTTTCCACTGTTTTACCAAGGTTGAGTTTGAGAATTGCCATAGATACATTAGGTGTTGGTACGCGAATCGCATTACCCGTAAGTTTCCCTTTGAGGTGCGGCAAAGCCTTGGATACAGCCTTCGCGGCGCCGGTCTCGGTGATCACCATATTGAGTGCGGCAGCGCGACCACGACGATCACCAGAGTGGAAATTATCGATCAGGTTTTGGTCATTTGTGTAGCTATGGACTGTCTCGACGTGTCCGTTTTGGATACCGTATTTTTGATCGATCGCAGCAAGTACGGGTGTAATCGCATTAGTCGTGCAACTAGCGGCCGAAATAATCGAATCGGTTTCATTGATTTCCGCGTGATTCACGCCGTGCACAATATTCTTTAGGTCGCCTTTACCCGGTGCCGTTAAAAGTATTCGGCTCGCGCCGGGAGATTTTAGGTGCACAGAGAGTCTCTCACGGTCTCTCCATCTACCTGTATTATCAACAACCAGTGCATTCGTGATGCCGTATACGGTGTAGTCGACGTCGCTGGGGCTGGACGCATAGATGACTTGGATGCGTTGACCATTAGCAATAATCACATTGCTATCATGGTCGATGGTAATGGTGCCATCGAAAGATCCATGCACAGAATCGCGTCTTAGAAGGCTCGCCCGCTTCATGAGATCATTGTCGCCGTTTTGACGGACTACGATAGCGCGCAGGCGGATGGCCTCTTTGGATCCTGATTTCGCAATTAGCTCGCGGGCCAGCAGTCTGCCAATCCGTCCGAAACCATAAAGTACGATATCCGTTTTTTGACTCGATTCCATTACCGCGCCAGTGGCTCCTTTTAGTTCGTCTGAGACATAGTCGCCGAGGTGTCGTGTGCCGCCATGTCGGCGATAGTTAACTGCTAATTTACCGATATCCACATGACATGGATTGAGATTAAGTTTAGCTACCTCAACTAAAACTCCACGTGCTTCTTCGGCGGTCAGTTCCTCGTCCTCCACCTGTCTAGCAAATCGACAACATTTGATGACGTTGATGACGGTGCGGTTATTCAAGAGGCGGCCAAAAATGGATATTTCGATTGATCTTTCTCTGAACAGACGCCCAATGATTGGCATCATCTCTTCGGCGGCGGAGATTCGGCTATTCCAATCCTCCATGGTCTCATTGACAAGATCCATCGCTGTCACATTTTTTCCCCTTAACCGTATGCCCTAATTTTGTGAGTAAAGGAAAAATAAATCAACAGAGTTTAATAAAATGTCTTTTTTTTGACCAAAACAAGATTTATGGTCATATTTTTTTCTCTTATACGCGGTTGTTTTTTTCCCCCACAGTCCTAACCCATATAAAGTTACGAGCAACAAATGATTAGTTTGTCCTATGCAAAATCGGGTCCCTACCCCATGTGTTGGACTATGTTCAACGACCTTCGGCGACTCTGTCTGCCGAGGGTGCAAACGTTTTGCCCACGAGATAGTTGATTGGAATAAGTATGACGATATGCAGAAGGCAGCAGTTTTGCGTCGGTTGGGCGAACTGACCACTAGTATCGTCAAACGGTATGTGTTGATAGTGGACGCCAGTCTTCTGCGCAAGATGCTGGAGACCAACGGACTGAGATACCACAAACATCAGCCACCAGAATGTTGGGTATATGACTTGTTTCGACAGACCAAAGGACGGTTCGCCCGAGTATCCGATTTGGGGCTGGTAAAGGTTCCAGAGGCTGAGGCTCTCACAAATAGCGATATTTGGGAGCGAATCCAACGCGAATTCCTTGCCATTTCAGAGGCGCACTATGAGCGATATTTCCGTCAACCTCTCGCATTCGATTGATACGACAAGCCTTCAGAACCTGAGTGCGTTATGCTAGCGCGCCACAGGAGGGCAAGGTGCACTATCCAACCATTGAGACTACTCTCGGCCACACCCCACTGATCCGGCTTCAGCGCCTAAATGAAGCCCTCTCTCCAGACGTTACTATTTTGTGCAAAATGGAGGGGAATAACCCAGCTGGGTCCGTAAAAGACCGACCTGCATTCCGCATGGTGCAGGGCGCTCAAGAACGTGGGGAGATATCGCCCGGCGACAGACTCTTAGAGGCAACGAGCGGAAATACTGGGATCGCGCTCGCTATGGTTGGTGCAATCCTCGGCTATCGCATGACACTTATTATGCCTAACAACCTTTCAGACGAGCGGAAGCGTGCGATGACTGCTTACGGTGCCGAGTTGATCCTTGTTTCTGAAAAGGATGGAATGGAGGGTGCCCGTGATCTTGCCCTAAATATGGAGAAAAGCGGGCAGGGACGAGTGTTGAATCAGTTTGCAAATCCTGATTGTCCGCGAGCTCATTATGAGACCACAGGTCCTGAAATCTGGAGGGATACCGATGGCCAGGTAACGCATTTCGTGAGCGCTATGGGCACGACGGGCACTATCATGGGTGTTTCAGAATATTTGAAAGAGCAAGATCCGGAAGTGACCATTGTTGGGTTGCAGCCGAGTGATGGATCGAAAATTGCGGGTATTCGTCGCTGGCCGGTTGAATACCAGCCAGAAATATTCGATCCAGCTCGCGTAGACGTCATCATGGACATTGACCAGAGTGAGGCCGAAAATATGGCAAGGCAGCTCGCCGCGCGAGAGGGTATTTTTTGTGGGGTCAGCGCAGGTGGTGCTGTTTCTGGCGCATTACGCGTAGGAAAGGAATTAGAGAAAGGTGTCGTCGTCTGCATTATTTGTGACCGCGGTGATCGTTATCTTTCCACGGATCTATTTCCTCGATGAGTCGAAGCACTCAAAGGAAAATGCGGCGTCGTAAGCAGATTCCAGACTTTCCGATTCGAATTGAAAAGTTGTCGCATGAGGGTCGCGGGTTAGCGCGGTGGGGCGAACGGATGCTATTTGTGGATGGTGCATTACCCCAAGAATTAGCTACCGTTCGCGTGATCGGAAAATCATCCCGAACCGCCGAAGCAATTGCAAAAGATATCCTCGTCACCTCTTCCTTGCGGGTCCAACCTGAGTGCGCGCATGCTTCGATCTGTGGCGGCTGCTCGTTACAACATCTTCCTCACGATGCGCAAATCGAGCACAAACGCCAAACACTCGATGAACTCATGAGCCGTGAGGGCGTATGCCTCAAGAAAGTGAAATATTTACCACCGCTGACTGGCTCGACGCTAGGTTATCGACGCCGCGCGCGGCTGGGCGCACGTTGGGTCCACGCAAAGGACCGATTGTTGATAGGGTTCCGGGAACGTGCTTCCAATTTTATTACGGATATTGATACATGCGCTGTTCTAGATCAGCGCATTGGATCGTCGCTCTCAAAATTGGAGAAGGCGGTCACTTCATTATCGGCACCACATCGCATTCCACAAATCGAAGTCGTAGCAGGGGACGACACCGTGGCAATAGTTGTGCGTCATCTTGATTCTCTAACCCAAGATGATCACGAACGTTTATCTTTATTGGGCGAACAAACCGGCTGGCATGTATATCTCCAGCCAAAAGGGCCTGAAAGTGTGACACGATTGTGGCCCGCGGATGGAACACAATTCTTGACCTACAGGATAGGCGAACTGGGTCTAGAGTATCAGTTCACAGTTACCGACTTCACGCAAATAAATGCCGTGGTCAATCGGGCAATGATAATACAAGCAATGGAATTGCTTGACCTCCAAGGGTCTGAGCGTGTCTTGGATCTGTTTTGCGGTCTTGGTAACTTTACACTGGCCGCGGCTACGCGATGTGCGGAGGTAGTTGGCGTCGAGGTATCGCGTACAATGGTCGAAAGAGTTTTGCAGAATGCCCGTCGTAATTCATTGGATAACGTACGGGCTATTACTTTTGATTTGACTCACACGGTCTCGGATCAAAGCTGGGCCAAGGATAACTTTGATATATTGATCATCGATCCCCCTCGGTCGGGGGCGAAAGAGGTGTTGGAAGGCTTATCTTTGAAACAGATCGCCCGTGTTCTATATGTATCCTGCAATCCAACCACCCTCGCGCGAGATGCGCGGATTCTCATTGATCGCGGATACTCTATGACGCACCTAGGTATGCTGGATATGTTCCCACACACCGCTCACATTGAGGCTATGGCGTTATTTATAAACCGGGGGACACGTGGTTAAAGCGCGCGAGCTTCATCCTATCCAGCTTGACTCTGATTTGTCGCTTGAGAATTGGGCCGAACGCTTTGCACGCCAAGCACACCTAGAATCGGTAGAGAAGCTCGCTAAAGCGGTCGGTTTAATTCATCAACTCGAGAAAGCGGATGCTTCTGCCGCAGGTTGGAAAGGACCGGATGCTTATCAATTCGGTCTTGAGATGGCCGATATTCTCTCGATGATGCCGATTGATGAGGATGCACTTGTTGCTGCGCTTTTGTACCGATCGGTTCGGATCGAGCGACTTAAGTTACGGGATGTACGAGATCAGTTCGGTAAAACCGTTGCACGCCTAATTGATGGTGTTCAACAAATGGCGATAATTAGCAAGACACATCAAGACACACCCAAACAATTGTTAGGAATGGCTGAAAATCAGGCCGATGCGGTGCGGCGGATGCTGATCGCAGTAATCGATGACGTTCGCGTAGCACTGATTAAGCTCGCAGAGCGCACATCAGCGATTCGGGCAGTTAAATCAGCCAGTAGTGCACGGCGCCTGAAAGTCGCACGTGAAGTGTCTGATGTCTATGCGCCTCTTGCTCATAGGCTAGGTATCGGACATCTGAAGTGGGAACTCGAGGATCTGTCGTTTCGTTATCTCAATGAAACTGGATATAGACAGATCGCTCAAGCACTGGCGGAGCGGAGAGAGGCTCGGGAACGCTATATAGAGGAATTGGTGGACTCAATTCAGCAAACTTTAGCATCACAAGAGATCCATGCTGATCTCACCTGGAGAGCTAAACACATTTTCTCTATTTGGCGGAAAATGGAGCGTAAGCAGGTCGATTTCTCTCAAATCTACGATGTGCGTGCAGTTCGTATATTGGTTGATTCGATTCGTGATTGTTACGCTGTTCTTGGTCTTGTTCATGGAGCATATAAGAGTATTCCGCATGAGTTTGATGACTATATCGCTTCGCCTAAACCGAATGGTTATCGGTCCCTTCACACTGCGGTAATTGGTCCTCAAGGGAAGGTTGTTGAAGTTCAAATTCGAACCCGGCAAATGCATGACGAGGCCGAGTACGGGGTTTGCGCACACTACAAGTATAAAGGCTCTGATACAGAAATTAGTGGTGAAGCGTACGAGGAGAAGATTGCTTGGTTGAGACAGGTTCTAGAGTGGCACGATGAGGTGGGTGATCTCCGAGAACTGTCTGATGCGCTCCGACAAGATGTTCTTGAGGATCGGATTTATGTATTCACGCGGGATGGGCATGTCATCGATCTCCCAGTTGGTTCGACGCCACTTGACTTTGCCTACAAGGTTCATACTGAGGTCGGTCACTCATGTAGAGGGTGTAAGGTCAATCGGAAAATTGTGCCTCTGACATATCGACTAAAGGTCGGCGATCAAGTCGATATCTTAAGACAGAACGATTCACGTCCCAGTAGAGACTGGCTAAACCTAAGCCTTGGTTATCTGAAAACGTCGAGGGCGCGAGCCAAAGTTCAGTCGTGGTTTAAACAGTTAGATCGTGATCAGAACATCTCAGCCGGTAGACAGCTGATTGATTCTTATATAAAACGATTGGCTTTAGGAACATTTGATCTTAAAACTATCTCAGAGTCACTCAATCTGCGTTCGGGCGAGGACTTGTATGCAGCGGTTGGGGCCGGTGATATTAGAGTTTCGCAGGTGGTCGGAGCGGTAAGCCGCTTGTCTGTCGTGGCACAACGAGAGTTGGATCTAGAACCGCGACAGGCCGCACCACAAGAGCGCACAGACCGAATTCAGATCCAGGGCGTGGGAAAACTGTTAACGCAAATTGCGACCTGCTGTCACCCAGTTCCCGGAGATACGATCGTTGGTTTTATTACTAAAAACTGCGGTGTCAGTATTCATCGAGATGATTGCTCTAACATATTGTCGCTAGAGGATGAGCAGCCCGAAAGGATCATCGAGGTATCCTGGGGTGAGGAACAAGGCGAAACCTATCCGGTAGACATAGAGATCAGTGCTTATGACCGTCAGGGATTACTGCGCGATGTCACTTCAGTTCTTGCCAATGAGCGAGTGAACGTGACCGGGATGTCGACTCAATCCGATTCATCAGTTAATACAGCCCGGTTACAGCTATCGATTGAGGTTGACGGATTACCGCAGTTATCCAATGTTCTGGATCGGGTGCAGAGAATTCATAATGTCATTGTAGCTAAACGGATTGGTGGAGCATGACCTATCGGCTTGATGACTTGATCCACTTAATGGCGTGTCTGCGAGACCCGAGCCATGGCTGTCCGTGGGATCGAAAGCAAACCTACGAGAGTATCATTCCTTTCACGCTCGAAGAGGCCTATGAGGTCGCAGATGTAATCGAGCGAGGGGCTTTTGACGAACTTTGCTCAGAGCTCGGCGATTTGCTTTTCCAGGTGGTTTTTCATGCGCGATTGGCTGAAGAAGACGGATTATTTTCGCTAGAAGAGGTCATTCAGAGCGTTGTTTCAAAGTTACTATCTCGCCACCCACACGTTTTTCGTGATGCTACCCTCGAGAGCTTTGGTCAGAGTGGATCGTTATCCATAGAGTCAATCAAAAAATTTTGGGAAATGAAAAAAGTTGAGGAACGGGCTGATCGAGGCCAGTTGGATCTCTTTGGCGACGTTCCGATGGGATTCCCTGCGTTGACACGGGCGCAAAAGATACAGAAACGCGCAACCTCTATAGGGTTTGATTGGTCGTCGACAGAGGGGGTATTGTCAAAAGTGACCGAAGAGCTCCACGAGTTGGAAGAAGCCCGCTCTCAACAAAATCCAGACGCCATTCTGGAAGAATTTGGTGACTTACTTTTTACAATGGTGAGCCTCGCGAGGCATCTTGATATAAATAGTGAGCAGGCGCTTCGCCTTGCTACACGAAAATTCGAATCCCGTATCAGGGCCGTGACTCAGATGGCCCGAGAGCAAGGGATTGATCTGACGACCGCAACTGATAACGAAAAAAATGGACTCTGGGAGCAGGCGAAAACCGCCTGAACCAAGCCTATCCCAACAGATTGAAAGTTATGGAGTTGCATTCGTCAAAGGAAAACGTGTGACTGCCGGGTGAGCAACTCAGTCAGATCATGGTAATTGCTCGGGAGTGGTTCCTTCCTTTAGCGCATTGAGAGACTACGTAGCCTGTTAATGTCCGTCCACTAGGGCGAAGAGACTGCCCGTAATTTCTTTATCGATGCAGGCAAAGATTCCGATGATGTGGAACTATTCTCTGTTGCGTGCATTTATTCAGTTACTGAGATCGAACAGGCAAAAACGTTACTTGACCGTGATCCTGCGTTTGCTCGCTTTCTGGCGGTGAGACATCCGTTCCTTTAACCGCTTCATATCTTGCGGGCAGAGTTATTAGGGTACGATTGGGAGTTGCGAGAATAACCAACCGTCGAGCGCGCATTGATGGCCGCTGTCGCAGGAATTGCCGCTGGAATGCGAAAGACCGTTTAATTGCACCATTAGATAACTTGCCTTAACCCCCGAAACCCGGCTACGGTTCAGCATTATCGCAAGAAGGAGTGCCGTGGAAGATGCGGGTGATTTTGTTAGGCGCGCCTGGCGCAGGTAAAGGAACTCAGGCTCAATACATCTGTGAGGAATTTGGAATCACCCAAATTTCCACAGGGGATATGTTGCGGGCCGCGGTAAGCTCTGAAACATCACTTGGGCTGGTCGCAAAAGAAGTAATGGACGCCGGCCGTCTAGTCTCTGATGAAATTATTATTGGTTTAGTGAAAGAGCGTCTGGAACAGCCTGATTGTCAAAATGGCTGCTTATTTGACGGGTTCCCTCGGACCATTCCTCAAGCCGAAGCACTTCGTGACTCGGGGATAGCCATTGATCACGTGGTTGAAGTATCCGTTGACGATGACGAAATTATTGAACGGATGGCTGGTCGTCGTGTACATCTGGCGTCTGGGCGGACGTATCACATCATTCATAACCCGCCGAAAAAAGATGGATGTGATGATCAAACTGGCGAGCCACTGGTCCAGCGTGAAGATGATAATGAGGCTGTGGTGCGGGATCGTTTATCGGTTTATCACAAACAAACAGAACCATTGATTCATTTCTATTATTCATGGGCCAAAATAAATCCAGCGACTGCTCCAAAACTTTCACGCATTCAGGGCGTAGGCCAAGTTGAAGACATTCGAGACAACATTTTCGAGGACCTAAGAGGTGCATAGCCAGTGAGCCGAAGGCCTCGGCTTATCCTATCTAGGCAGGCGCTGGCGCATAACTACCAGCATTTGTCTTCTGTTGTGGGTAAGGCAGAATGTGCGGCCTCAATCAAGGCTGACGCCTATGGTCTTGGTATTGAATTCGTGGCTCCTGTTCTATGGGAAGAAGGTTGCAGGACATACTTCGTTGCATATCTTGAGGAAGCGCTCGCGCTGCGTGAATTGCTTCATGATGCAACGATCTATGTGTTTCACGGGTTCGATAGGAGAAATTTCGATATCGCAAAAGCAGCACGCATCCGGCCAGTTATTAATCTATCTGAGGAAGCATTGCTCCCAAAGATCAAGGAATTAAATCCAGCAGTTCATGTGGACACTGGTATGCGACGACTGGGTATTCCTCAGTACGAGATGGACCGGCTGCTTAAATTGGTTGAGCGTTCTAAACCCTCGTTGTTAATGAGTCATCTGGCAAAAGCTGATGAACCAGAGAGTATGGACAATGTGACCCAGCTTGAGCGCTTTAACTCGATTAGGAATCAGTTAGGGGATGCCTGTCCCTACAGCTCGCTCGCCAACACCGCTGGTATTCTTCTGGGGCCACCGTTTCATTTTGAGTTGGTACGACCAGGTATTGGTTTATACGGTGGTTCACCGGACCCAAATGATCCAAAAGGTTTTAAACCGGTGGTGACCTGGCAGGCTCAGGTGATTGAGTTACAGGATGTCGCCATGGGTGAGTCGGTTGGTTACGGTGGAGCGTTTTTGGCGCCCCGCCCACTCAAGCTGGCTACCATCGGCATTGGGTATGCCGATGGATACCATCGGGTGCTCGGTGGACAGGGTGAGTTAGCTATTGACGGCCAAATTTGCCCAATTGTTGGGCGCGTTAGTATGGATCTGGTGACCCTCGACGTCTCGGCTATCCCGACCATCAAAAAGGGAACGTGGGTAGAGGTTATGGGGCCCATTATCTCGATAGACACGGTGGCAGTGAAAGCAAATACAATAGGCTACGAGTTACTGACGCGGCTTGGGTCTCGGATGGAACGGGTAGTTGTCTGACTTCAGCGCCATCGGCGCGGTGGGGAGCTTCAATTGAATGGTATATATCTTAACGCATCACGTGATCGGATGTCTGTAGCGCTGGAGAGTGGCGGATCTTGGTTCACCCGAGAGTCGATCGAAGGTCGTCACGATCAGGTCTTGTTGGAAACGATAAGATCTCTCTGCGAAGAGGCTGATATTTCAGTCAGACATGTGAGCCATGCAGTTATAGTCAATGGACCGGGCAGTTTTACTGGGCTCAGGATAGCTGTGTCTTTTGTGCATGCTCTGGATTTGGCGCGCCCCTTACAGGTTTTGCCGATCGATCAATTGTCACTCCTCGGTTTTGAGGCAAAGAGTGCTGAGGGGGCTATTTTAGATGCACGAATGGATGAGGTTTATGTCGGTACTGAGAAACGTAGTGATGGCGCGTATCAGTCATTAGGATTGCTGCCGCTCAGGGAATTAAAGAGTGACCAGACGTGGGTTTGCCATGCGGATGAGGCGCATAGATTCAATGTGAAATTGATTCTGGTGAAACCGACGCTCGAGTCACTCCGTGACTTGGCGTCTCAGATTGATTCTTCGAGATGGATCGATGGTCATCGACTGACACCCTTGTATCTAAGGAAAACAGTAGCTTGGAAAAAACTGGCACAGCAGCCGTCGAAATTGTATGACTATTGATCACGCCCTCATCCTAGCGCTGATTCAGGGATTGACAGAATTCTTACCGATCTCGAGCTCAGCTCATTTGATTCTGCCATCGGTAATATTTGGCTGGCCTGATCAGGGTCTGGCTTTTGATGTTGCAGTACATTTCGGCTCACTCGGAGCGGTAATTCTCAGTCTACGGGTAGAGATCACGAGAATCGTAATGGCTATTTTCGTAGGTTTTGGCAGACGGTATCCACGCCACGCAAGGCTTGGTTGGCTTATTGGTTTGGCTACATTCCCGGCCATATTGTCCGGACTGCTAGCAAGGGATTTCATCGAAACGAGCCTGCGTGATGAATTCGTAATCGCGCTTGCCACTGTCGGCTTTGGGCTCCTACTGTGGTGGGCTCATTACCAGCGAGGGCGCTCTGGTTTCGGTGGTATTGGTCTCAGAGAGGCGATACTGATCGGCTGTGCACAGGCTCTGGCATTGATTCCTGGGACATCCCGATCTGGAATCACTTTGATAGCGGGCCTGTGGCTCGGATTGTCTCGACGAGTAGCTGCCAAATTCTCATTCCTGCTCTCAGTTCCAATAATACTGGGCGCTGCTACTTTGAAAGTGAGTGATTTAACAGAGATCCCTGCCCCCGTGGCGTGGGACACTATAGCGGTCGGTGTTATAGCGAGCTTCTTGTCTGCCTTCTTATGCATCCGACTTTTTTTGGCGTGGATCCAGCGTATTGGACTACTTCCTTTTGTTGCGTATCGAATCGCGCTAGGCATATTTTTACTAATTCTAGTTTTCTAGGAATGACCCAACTCTGAATCGGTCAAGGCTAATCACCACTACATCTTTAATATTGTCACGGGTTTAAAACGAAATAAGAAAGCCGATTAATTTGGCTGGACGTCGCAAGAGATATTCCATCTGGATGAATCGGAGCTACCTAGATCGACTACTAGGCCTTTATTCCAATCATATCACTATCTCGGCGGTTGCTTTGTGCATGCAACTCCTGCAGACGCCTCACGGTAATTCTGATTGATTATTTAGTTCTCATGGTTTGATCTCATTGAGGTATTAACAGTTGCTGGTCAAATCGACATGGTCTACAACCACAGAATGAAGGGAGTAGAATTAACGGATGACAGACTTTGACGTATCGCGATTTCTTAAAAACCTGACGGTTCGCCCTGGCATTTACCAAATGAAAAATGCTAATGGAAAAGTTTTGTATGTTGGTAAAGCGAAAAATCTGAAGTCTCGTGTCTCAAGTTATTTTCGGGGCGGTGGGCTGGCATCGAAGACGATGGCATTGGTTTCGAAAATTGCTAGCATCGAAGTGACGGTCACACGTAGTGAAGTGGAAGCGTTACTCCTTGAGCAAAATTTAATCAAGGACTCGCGTCCTCCGTACAATATTCTACTCCGTGATGATAAGTCCTATCCCTATATCTACATGAACACCGAGCACTCTTTTCCGGGCTTGTACTATCGCCGTGGAAATCGTCAGAGTCGAGGGAAGACTTTTGGACCGTTCCCTTCCGCAGGGGCTGTCAAATCGACATTAAACCTGATTCAGAAAACCTTCCAGATCCGGCAGTGCGAGCAGAGCGTCTTTCAGAACCGCAGTCGCCCATGTCTGCAATATCAAATTGGCCGATGCAGTGCACCTTGCGTAAATTTTATTTCTGAAACTGAATATGCCGAGGATTTGGAATATACAAGATTGTTTTTGGAAGGACTCAATGGGGAGCTTATCGAATCGCTAGAGGCGCGGATGGATCTGGCGGCGCAGGGGTTAGAGTTTGAGAAAGCGGCGCGATATCGCAATACCATCGCCCGTGTCCGTCGTGTTCAGTCAGAGCAGGTCATGGAAAGTGATTCTGCCGATCTTGATGCCATAGCAGCCTTCAAGCGGAGCGGTGGGGTTTGTATTGCTGTTTTGAGCGTTCGTGGTGGTCGAGTTCTCGGCGTAAATAGTCAATTCCCTGACCTTGGTTTGTTTGAATCCGCCGAAGAAATTCTTGATGCCTTTATCCCCCAGTATTATTTGTCCTCCGGACGCTCGATACCAACCGAGTTGATTTGTTCTCATCGACTAAATGACGCGGTACTTGTCGCTGACGCTTTTTCACATCAGTGCGGTCGCAAGGTACGCATAACGCATGCGGTTCGGGGTGTTCGTCAGCAGTTCCTTGATCTGGCAATAACAAATGCTGAAGAGGCGCTGGCGCTTCGTCTGGCGACACGAGACGGTCAGGCGAAACGGCTAAATGACTTTGCCGAGCGATTTGCGCTAGATATTCCTGAAAGAATCGAATGCTTCGATATCAGTCACACATCGGGAGAGGCGACAGTAGCGAGTTGCGTGGTTTTCGATACCTCCGGGCCACTGAAAAGCGACTACAGAATTTTTAACATTACTGATGTACAGGCCGGCGACGATTATGCAGCCATGCGACAAGCGCTTTCTCGGCGCTATCGACGTGTTAAATCGGGGGAAATACTTCTACCTGATGTCTTGATAATTGATGGAGGTAAGGGACAACTAAGCGAGGCCGTGGAGATTCTTTCCGAGCTCGGAATTCACGATATTTTTGTTCTGGGCATATCGAAGGGCCCGTCGCGTAAGGCCGGTTTTGAATTGATACATCGCGCTGACACCGGAGAAGACCTGACATTACCATCGACGTCACCGGCGTTACATCTCATTCAGCATATTCGGGATGAGGCTCATCGGTTTGCGATTACCAAGCACCGGCAATCTCGAAGTAAGTCTCGTTCGCAGAGTCCGCTTGAGGGTATTCCGGGGGTTGGACCAAAGAGGCGTCAGTCGCTATTGAGACATTTTGGCGGTATTCGGGAGTTAGCTCGTGCGAGCGTCTCGGATATAGCGCGGGTTGACGGGATGAGCCACCAAACAGCAGAGTTGGTATACTCTGCATTGCATACCGACTGAGACACCTTTGTGAATTTACCAAACTTTTTAACCTTGTTGCGCGTGATGCTGATCCCTGTCCTTGTGCTCGTGTGGTTCATCCCGATGCAGTACGCGGGAGAATTGGCAGCAATAATTTTTATAGCGGCTGCGTTGACCGACTGGTTGGACGGTTGGCTTGCTCGTCGTTGGGGCCAGGAATCTGCGTTTGGTGCGTTTTTAGATCCTGTCGCCGACAAACTCATGGTGGCTGCGGCGCTGGTTTTATTAGTTGATGCTTTTGATTCGATGTTAGTGACACTCTCAGCGATCGTCATCATTGGACGGGAAATCGTCGTCAGCGCCCTACGCGAATGGATGTCTGAAATCGGGCAACGTACGCAGGTCGCAGTTAGTTGGCTGGGTAAGATAAAAACTGGGACTCAGATGCTTGCGATTACTGCTTGTCTCGCGCTTCCTGTCGAACTGAAGCCGACTCATCCCGGACTCTGGATATTGGTCTTTGCAGCACTTTTGACGCTGTGGTCGATGGGCACATACTTAAAAGCGGCTTGGCCACATTTGCTCCCAGACGATGGCAAAGTTGGTCCTGACTGATTCTACGTAGATATGCGTCTAAGCACGAATGGTCACACTATTTCGGCGGTTGACTTTTAAATCAACTTGAAGAGGGTATACTTCTTAGACTTGATCGCCGAGGGTTGCACTTGCCGGTGTGATGGAATTGGTAGACATACCGGACTTAAAATCCGGAGAGGGAAACCTCGTGCCAGTTCGAGTCTGGCCACCGGCACCATAAAGGCAATATCATTTAATATCGTGTAATCATCAATGATATCGTGTCATTCCCGTCTCGTGCATAAAGCAGTGTAGAGTCCCGAGTGCTTCAGAGAATTTTTCCACGATTATTGTTAGGCATTGCAATACACATGTTTATACGACTACTTTCAATCCTTATCCTGCCTATTCTTTCGACCCCCAGTTTTGGTGAAAAAATGGATGACCTTTTTGAGAGAGATGGTCTTTATTATAGGGAGTTTGCAGATGTTCCTTTTACAGGTGAGGTGGAGGGAAACGAGCAGGGCTCGCTCAAAGAAGGGAAGAGGGAAGGCCTTTGGGTGTGGTATCACAACAATGAAAATTTGTTTGGTAAAGGTGAATACAAGAACGGTAAAGAAGAGGGTCCTTTCGCATGGTATTACGAGAATGGTCAGTTATTTTTGGAAGGTGGATACGAGGAAGGTAAACGAGGGGGTCTTTGGGTAAAGTATTTCGAAAACGGACAGCTAGAATATAAAAGACAATACAAAGACGGAGAGCGGGATGGTCATTGTATTAGCTACTATGAGGACGGAAGTATTAACCAGGACGATACTGGCACATACAAAAACGGTGAAAGGGTCAGTGACTAGCTCAATCGGCAAGCATTTATCAGAGGCTTCTACTAATCCATTTTTGTAAGGCAATACATAAAAGAGTGAGATTTAAAAGATTGCGACTATCGTCTCTTAAACATTGATTCTAGATAGTGAACGCAACCTATGATGAGTTGCAACGCCAACAAAGAACGATCCGAACGAAAGTATCTTAACTTTTTCAAGCAGGCTAAGTGGCAGAATGAATCCTCAATCGATGCGGAGGCGAGGGCACTGGGTCGGTTTGAGTCTCATGACAAGTACAAAGACTTTAAATCCTTTAATTTTGAGCAGGCGATTAGTTTTAATACGAGAGTGGAGACCTTTGGTTGAGCAGGTTGATGCTTCTGGACAAATTAACTTTGGTCCTATGTATCGAAAAGGTCGTGGCGTTGCTACACTCCACGCGTTCTTGGGGAATTACCTATAAGGAGTATTGAATAAAATGCATCTTGTTGAAGTAACTGATGTGGAACACTTCACACCCGAATACTTTAAATTTAAAACATCGAAACCGGAAGGTTATGACTTTAAGGCCGGCGAATTTGCTGCGATCGGAATGGAGGACAAAAAAGTTCTGCGGGCCTACAGCTTCACTAGCGCCCCTGAGGATGATTTTTTAGAATTTTATTCGATTAAGATTCAAGACGGACCGCTCACAAGTAAACTGCAACACATATCGGTTGGCGATAAAATAGTGCTTGCAAAAAAAACGACCGGTACTATCACTCTTGATTTTATCAAACCCGGAGGAACCCTGTGGATGTTAGCCACGGGTACCGGAATAGCACCATTCATAAGCTTGTTACGACATAGGGACACATTTGAATCGTTCGACCGAATTCACGTAGTTTGGAGTGTTAGAACCCATCCTGAACATTTTGCATATCACGATTATCTCTCTGAACTGCCAATAGCATATTCCCCGATTTGTACGCGAGATGACGACTGGAGAGGATGGAGCGAGAGGATTACAGAATTAGCGGAAAACCGCACTATCATCGACGGCGATCCCACCGATAACAAAGTGATGGTTTGTGGATCACCTGAATTCAATTATGAACTCAAGAAAATGCTCGTGAAAAGAGGTTGGGAAGTTGGTAAACGAAAATCACCCGGAACCTATGCTGAAGAACGCGCATTCGTAAGCGTCGCCGCGAAAATTTATCGATCAGTAAAGAAAGTCACGCATCGCATAATGTCTTCATAAGAATCTGTTCGTCGGGAGTTTCGAACATGGCAAAAGGAAGTTTTCGCAATAGCCTTATTATTCGGGGTTTCTTCAGATTTAAGTTTCCTAATATCAGATTAATTTTGGGAACAGGGTGAAGTTGGACAACCTTACAAACCAAAACGAGATACTTATTCAAGACACTTGTTGGTAGAAGTCACACCTTAACAGCTCCTAACCGGAACAAACGCAACTTACAAAAACGAATGGCTGAATCCCCATTATTTGGCGCCAAGGGAGGATGGAGTTTTATAATTGGCAAGGGCTTTACTCGCTAGTGCCGCTGGTTCCGCCAAATCGACCTCTTCAAGCACCCGAAGGTTATAAAGGGCTCCAGAAGACATGGTTGCCATTTTAATGGCTAATATTTGACTGCTGGTTCCTTGGCCCACAGCAACGAAATCATGTTCCCCTTTGGTAAGAAAAAAATCCAAGAGCTCTGCACCCACAGCTTCAGCGATCATCTCTGCTGCTACCCTCCTATTTTGATCTGGTTGCGCTATAAAACCTCTCATCGCTTCGGTGGTGTAGCTACCAAAAAGTACAAACTTGTTCATGCGAATTCTCCTTGATTCTTCTGATTTACTTGCCCGTGCTTAAACCAAAACCACATTTTAAGCCAGCAATCTATTAACTTCAGCTACAAGCTGAGCCCGTCGTAATGGCTTTGATACATAGCCAGAAAATCCTTGGCTTAAATAATTTTCACGGTCACCCTCTACAGCGTTGGCAGTCAATGCGATTACTGGCACCTCGCCTTTCGCCCCCCCGAGCTCTCGTATTTTTTCTGTGGCATCCAGCCCACTCATGATCGGCATTTGGATATCCATCAGTATGATGGACAAATCTTCACAATTCTCTACGAACTCAACCGCCTCAGCTCCATTTTCAACAACTGAAAAATCTGTGCACCCTAATTTTTGGAGCACCTTTTTGATCACCAGTTGGTTGGTGCTATTGTCTTCAGCGACGAGTATCTTCAATCCTGCGAAATCTCCCTCTGGATCAGAAGTTTTTGTCTCTTGGGTTACGGAGCGAGATGCTCCCACTTCATCCTGCAAGCAACTCGTAACCACAGACTTTAATCTATCTAGTTTCACGGGCTTACTTAGCATCCTTGTCACGTCAAGCGCTTTCATTTCCTCGGTCAAGCCCGAACTGGATAGCATTATGATTGGCACACTTCTATCGTCCTTGCGAATCTCTCGGCAAAGATCTAGACCACTGGACCCGGGCATATTCAAGTCAGTTATCACGAGATCAAACGGCTGATCGTTTGTAGTTAGGGCACTCATTTTTTCGATGGCCTCTGACGCGGCTGATGCCTCTACCACGATAGCGCCACTCGCAAGTAACGGTCTTTTGATTATGATTCTGTTGAGGTCAATATCGTCCACTACCAAAATACGCTTATTTTCTACGTGAGACCTGTCAAAAACGTCTGTCGCTTTTTTTGTATCTGAATCGTTGGAACATGGGAGTTTTAAATCAATCGTAATGGTGGTCCCTTGACCAATAACGGAAGAAACATCGATGTTGCCCTTGAAGGCTTCAACTAAATTTTTTACGATCGCCATCCCCAGACCAGTTCCACCAAAACGGCGGGTAATGGAAGTGTCAGCCTGGGAAAATTTCTCAAAAAGAGTTTTCACGCCTTCTTCGTCCATGCCTATACCGGTGTCAATGACTGAAATTCGAACCAGGTCATGCGTGGGATTTTCCAACTTAATCTGAACAAAACCTGTCTCCGTGAACTTCACTGAATTTCCGGCAATATTGTAGAGAATCTGTGAAATGCGAACTGGATCGCCAATTACTTCCGCGGGGAACTGAGGGTCTATCTCCAGAATAACTTCGATACCTTTTTCGTGAGCCTTGATAGCCAGGTTATCAGCCGTTTTTGCCAGTTCCGATTTCAGGCAAAATGGAACTTCTTCATAAGTCATTTGCCCCGCTTCAATCTTCGATATATCTAAAATATCGTTGATAATCCTTAAAAGATTCTCGGCACTTCCAAGAAGAGTTTCTGTGTAACCCAGCTGCTCTTCTGTGAGGCCAGTATCTTTCAGAATTTCTGCGATTCCGATTACTCCATTTAACGGAGTCCGGATCTCATGACTCATGTTCGCTAGAAACTCAGATTTGAAGTTTGCTTGTTCTATTGCTGCCAGTCGCTGTTTTTCTAATTCTGCCGCTAAGTTCTGTCGCAGCTTCGATTCGAGCTCCATCTTTTTCAACTGATAACGCGCTGTTTTCGATGTCTCAATATGAATAATCTCACGATATGCAATTCGAGCTAAGTTTTCCAAGGCTTCGACTTGGGCAGCAGATAGGCCGGGCTGCTCACTAAAATTCAGAGCACAGACTGATCCTAAGGCCTCGTTTTCCTCCGTTTGAATCGGTACCCCTGAATAGAATTTAAAATTTGGAGATTCACTAACCGTAGGATTTTTTTTAAATCTTGGGTCGGACGCGAGCGCAGTGACCTCGAAAGATCTATTCCCTGCAACAGTATAGTTACAAAAAGAATCGTGACGGGGCATGCTTTGAGAAATCGTATCGGCTTTGTGTTTTGCGTCCTTAGAGAGCTCATGGGCGAGGATAACTTGCTTGTCCTTGGCAACGACGGTTATCGCTACCATATGACATTGTGTGACGAGGCTTGCAATCTCGCACACATTTTGAAGTATCTCTGACTTGGGAAACTGCTCTAGTGACAATTCAGTAATGCGACTTATGCGCTCTGTCTCATTATCAGGTTTCGGAAAATCGGGATAGGTCCAATTTAATAATGGATCTGTTTTTTCTGCCACGAAAACCCTCCGAACCCCAAGAAATAGACTAATTTATTTTTTTTTCTAGTTCCTGTATCACTTGCTCAACGCTATTGATGAGGCGTTCCTTTTCGTCCTCAACGATCGATTTCGCTTTTGCCTGTTGCTCAATATTTGCGGCTAATGAAGCGCACTGTACATACCCAAAGTTACCGCACGCAGAAACGATTTTATGAGCATTCTTTGCTACTTGTTCCCAGTCACTAGACCGCAATCCCTGCGCTAGACTTCCAATATCCATAACAGCCTCATCTATAATTTCTCGCAAGTCTTCGCTATCGAAATCACCAAAATTGTCGTCCCACAATTCCTGATCGAACCAATCTGCTGTCAAGATATCATCCTCCTATTAATTGCACCGCTTTCATTCCGATAGCTGACTTTGAGAGCGGTTTGTAGATAAAATTGTAGATATGTCGATCAGCGTACGCTTTCCTTGTGGCCTCCGATTTATCCCCGGTGAACACACAAACCGTCGCGTTCTGAATATATGGTCGTATCTCGTCAATGATCTCATAACCTAACACGTCGTCGATATTGTGGTCCAAAAAAACTAAATTGAAGCGCCGGCCCGTTAGTTCCTTCAAAGCTTCAATCGCATTATCGGCAACATGAACTTTGAACCCGAGATCGTGACAAGCTTGACCAGCTAATTTCAATGCGACTTTGTCGTCGTCTATCACCAAAACTAACTTCTTCACGTGTTTACTATTACCTCTTTCTGATCCATCGTTTTATAAGGTTAGTCCCACAGGCTATGAATTACCCGTCCGTTATTGCAAAACTCAACCGTGAGGCCTCGTTTCATCATTTCCATTGCGATTGGAGCGAACATGTCTGCCTCAGACCAGTGGTGGCGGAGTCCAGCCTCAGTTTTATAAAGTTCTGTGAGCACGAACTGATATCCCCCAGTTTTTTCCGAATCCATATCGAAAGAGTCAGCGATCGTGGGATTCTCCGCCCACCAAAAATGCACCAACTCGAGTTCGCCCGACCGTTTAGATTTTTCTAACATAAACTCAGCATGAACATTCGTGAACCCAATGAACTCTTCGTACATCTCATGCGGAACAGTCCAAACTCCTGTCAACGCCACTAAACCCGCATATTTATTTGTCATTCAGATACCCCCCCCGGACGTTGCGAAAAGAGGACTTCAACATCTTCTTCTTAGAAAACGCCATATCCGTCCGCACAACCACTGATTGTAGATGTTGATAAATTAACACTAGCACCGACGCTTTCCATGTCAAGTAACGACCTGTTTTACTGTCGATTTGGATGCTTTTTTTAAAAAAGGCAGGTGGTCTCTCATTGAAATGAACCATCGATCCGATGCGGGTCTCGGTTTTACCTCCGCAATCAAGATCGAGTGCACGGAATCTGAGATTGGCTTCGGCAGATAAATTGGTGGCTAACAACAAAATTTAATTGGATTTAATTCCCTAGTTCCATAAAAATTTTGAGATAGTCGCTTAGTGTTTAAGTAACAAAAAAAGTAAAGGAGTTCATATGCCAAAATATACCGGCGGATGTCATTGCGAGGCTTGGGATTTCGAAACTGATCGCGAACCAATGTTTTTATACCAGTGTAATTGTGAATCTTGTCGCAGACTCAATGGTTCGCTGTCAATTGGAGCATGCTACCGAGAGGGCGAATTCAGATTAAAAGGAGGTGAAGAGGTCAGATATGATTACAAAGGAGGAAGTGGACAAATGATGTTCACAAGTTTTTGTCCGGAATGTCACGTCAGATTGGCCGTGCGGCCAGAAATCCTTCCTGAGTTAGTTTTTATACCCCTTGGTATTTTTTCTGATCCAAATATTTTTAAAAGAATCAACCTTGAAATTTGGACTAGCACGAAACTTAATGTGATTCATGATCAGAACTGCATGGACTTGAGTGTTGCTGATAGCGGGACAGCGGAACGTATTGGAGCGTTCTTAGAGGCTCTAGATACTAGATAACTTTTTTGGTCAGGGTGAAGTGGTGCGTATTGGTTGGTAAGTTGCATTTTGAAAACTTAAAGATCCCTCCCGCCCTTTGCCACGGCATATATACACCCAAGACCAAAACCGATTTGTCCATCTTTAACGGCTTGGTTATCAGGTTGTCGGATCATGGCATCCAATTTGATAGCTGTCGGGTCATCGGGATTACGGTAAGAAAAAATGTAAAACCAAGAGTGACCATTTGGCATTTGATTCAGATTTTTCTTAAAGTCTTGTTTACCTGGTTCATATATTGCCTTGTGCGCTTTTTTTGCCCACTTATCCAACGTGGAATGGTCGAAATAGCCATTCACAAAAACCACTCCCGCTTTACTAATCTTCGCATGCAATTTCTCTGGTATCGCGACATTAGCGGTTCTTGCAATTTCGATCGATACCAGCGCTTCTTTGACAGCATCGTGGTGATACCAGAGGGCCCTATTACCTCGAGTGGTGCGGTCTTTCATTGAGCCATCAACGTAAACCTGCTTATTTAGATCTTTCAGCAGTTTCTTTATGAGGCTCCTAGGGGATTCTTTCTTTCTTAATCTATCTAAAATGGCTGGGTAGAACCATCCATGATCGAGTCCAAAATACACGGCAGTAGCCTTCTTGTTGCGGTTAAAGAATTCGTCAAACCAGGTCTGGATAATCCCGTGCCGAGGATCACCGGGCTGAAATTCTGCTAGAGCGAAGAAGTAGCCGTTGGCCAATTTCATGACCCACATCTGCACCGCAGCGAAATCTTTTGAGTCAGAGGGGTCTTGGCCATCTGGTTGAGTCCACTCTGTGCACCCTAGATCAAGCATCCCGTTTCTGCTGCAAGACTTTGTGTCTAATAACCCACCATGTAGGGCCCATTGATAAAGGGCCTCTAGGGCAATCTCTTTTTTTCGTTCATCATTAAAGGCCCAGGCGTCAGTAATAACCTCTGACATACGCAGAACAAACAGGCCTGTTTCATTTGCAAATGGTACATCTTGTTCATTATCCATCCTGCTGTTGTAACCTTTAATTGAGAGAGGTATTTCTCGTTCGCCGGAGCTATATGACGCAACCAAATTCACTGAATTCGATGAAGCCGAGCAAAATTTTTTTTTGTCCTGATATGAGCCTTTAGCAAAATCTGTTAATACATCTGATGGGACTATAAAATTGATAGGCTCTATCAATATTGGCACAGATTTCTTATTGAAATTAGCCCCGAAGGATGAGCTAGAAATCAATATCAGTACAATAACTAAACGCATAAATAACTTCCTCAATTTGGGGTAGAGATGATCCCATAAAACTTTACGGATTTGAGCAATGCTTGGGTCATAAAAATGTGTGTCTTCTTTGATGCGAGGATTCATCGGACCGAAGCAAATGCAACCACGACTCGAGTGCGGCTTACTTGTCGTTGTGCCAAAAATTGGGGTGGTTTTAGTCAGCTGATGGGCACTATTACTGCTTTTTATGCCGCTCTGTCAGTGACATGATTATGGCGCGAGCGTGTTCTTCGGACAGGTTGAACTCTTGCCGTATCCGATCGATGTGGGCAGCCTCATCTGAAGTAATGACCCCGTCCGCGAGTGCTTGGTCGACCTCCGCTTCAAAAATCGCCTTTCTTCTTTCCAGTTGATTCGCAAAAGCATTGCCTACGATCCCTGTCAGGAGGGCGACCGTGCAGACACCCATCAAGGCGGTAAGTGCCCCGATTAATTTACCGAGTGGGGTGACCGGTGAAACGTCGCCATAACCCACGGTCGTTAGTGTGATGATTGCCCACCACATTGTCTCAGGAATGGATGAAAAAACTTCAGGCTGTACACGATTTTCAGCGACATAAATCAGGGCACTGGCAAGGAAGAGGGCGATACCCAATAAATAGAGTGCGGCCCCGAATGCGCGCCTCTCCTCACGAATGGCAGAAATCAGATCCTCGAGCGCAGACGAGTAGTGGCTCAGCTTAAGCAGTCGGACCATTCGGAGGGCCCTTAACCAACGTAAGTCGGCGCCAGGAATCAGCCATTGCAGGAAGCTTGGTAGGAGCGCCAGTAGATCAACGATGCCGGTAAAACTAAACATATAGCTTAACCGTTTAGTCGTGTGAGTAGTACCGCCAAGGTCTGTTTGCATGGGGGCGGACCAGAGCCTCAACAGGTACTCGATGGCAAAGATGGTCACTGAGACCATTTCGAACAATAGTAGTTGTGATCCATAAATTGCCGCGATACTGTCTACGGATTCAAGACACACGGCTATGAGATTTGCGAGGATCAATAAAGATAATACCAAGTCGACGTGCTTGCTTAAGCCATCGTCATGGCGGCCCTTATTCAAAATTTCAGCGATTCGCTGCTTCGTGATGGGCATCGATTATCCTTTTAACAGCCGAATTTTAGTGTAGAGGATTCCGATGAAAAAAAATAACTTCCCTATTTCTCACGGTTTTTTCGTGTTCATCCTCGGGTTAGCCATACAACTCGCACCACTGCACGCACGCGCCAGCGAAACCCAAGACAGCTATGCATTCATGAGTGCTCAAGACTTGTATGATGCATTGAGCCAACGATCGCAGGTTGCATTGGGTTATATGCTAGGCATTGTTGATGCAAAAAAAGGTAGTCAGCCAGATGGATCCTGTTTCGCCGTACCTTGGCGGCCCGATGCCGATGAGGTACTAGTGAATGCGTACCTAGATTATTGGCCATCAGTTGCTGATTTTTCATCGAAGGCGCCTGAAGCGTTGACAGAGATGATGATTAAACAGTTTCCCTGTGATCGCTAAGAGATAGATGCCTAGGACTAATACTTATAAATTCCGAGGGATTCTTACGATATGACTGTTTATTAGTTTCTATCAAGACAAATTGATTTTATACTAAACCTAGGACTTTAGTCTTAAGGGTATGCACGAATCTCCGATGGGGGTAACATTCCTAGGAGGTTATAGCGATAGAACGAAATAAAAGGCGTGTGGATGCGTTTTGATATTTTGAAAGTTTTGGTCATCGTGGTGGGTGTGGCCGCAATGCCATCGTCCTTTCTGGTGAACACAGCTTATGCCGAAGAGCCAAAAACCTGCGCAGACGGTAAGCCTTGCCCGACTGATGCTGAACTCGAGGATTCGTGTTCAGATGAGGCGGAATCGATCTAGAGTGAGACCATCTTCGAAGAAAATAATGAAAAGGATGTTAATTATGAATATTCAAAAGACGTTTGCAGGAGCGCTAGTTGCGGCTGCTATGGTGGTAGCACCATTCGCAGCGAATGCTCAGAATAAGCCGGTAGATATTACCTTTGGAGGGAAGGCCACGGCGCAGGTCAAGCACAAAGGTAAAATCATCACAATTCAACGTGTACAGGATAATGGCAACAACGTTGATGCCTCCTTTGCAAAGACCTCTCGTCCATGTCCTCCTTTCTGTATCCAACCGATCAGTCTGGCCCCGGGGGTAGAGACAATTGGCGAAAATGAAATGATTGATTACCTTGAGCAAATGTCAGCCGGTGACGATTCAATCATGGTGATTGATTCACGTACCCCGAATTGGGTAGAGCGTGGCCAGATTCCAGGGGCGGTCAATCTTCCGTGGACAAAGTTGAATACGGCCAAAGGTGCTGATCCACTCTCAATTGGTGAGATCATGGAGGGTCGGTTTAATGCCACTCAGTTCGATGGTCTCTGGAAGTTCGGGAAGGCGAAGACGCTTGTAATGTACTGCAATGGCATGTGGTGCGGCCAATCGCCAGCGAACATCAAGGCACTTCTTGACTTCGGCTACCCCGCGCACAAAATTAAGTGGTACCGCGGTGGCATGCAGAATTGGGCAAACCTCGGCCTGACGACCGTAAAACCGTAATGGGCTAGCAACAGAGAAAAGCCCGCACATAGATGCGGGCTTTTTTGTGTATCGTTCTCGAATCCTTGTAAGAGAGCCCCTACAGTTGTAGTATGCGCGGCCTCTTAGAAGGGCGCGTTGGCAGAGTGGTTATGCAGCGGATTGCAAATCCGTGGACATCGGTTCGATTCCGGTACGCGCCTCCATAGCGTATATACAAACATCTGTTTTTATTAAATGTGGCATGTTCGACCTAGCAACACAGCCGCTTCCCATAGCACTTTTTCGTAACCAGTACAGCTGCCCAGGTTTGCTAGAGAATACTTCTAAGAGGGAAAAATAGGATTAGGCTAAGAGGGAGAGCACGTTCTGTGGTGCCGCGTTGGCCTGAGCCAGCATTCAAGCTAATCAATTAGTTTCTAGTGAGCAGTAATGGCTGGAGATGGCGGGTGTAAACGAGACAAATACTT
>PBZM01000068.1 GCA_002731015.1 Gammaproteobacteria bacterium | reverse complement strand
TTCCTGCACTCCCAAGGACAAGCCAGAAAAGCACAGTGATGACAAATCCATCGCGGATTCTCAGTTCACGCTTCTGACGCCTAGTGGGAATCCAACTCACGAATCCGGCCCCAAATATAAGTATTGCAGCCGCGCCAAACAGTGCAATCTGTCCATCTTCGAAGATTACACTGACTCCAATTGGGGGTAGTAGCGTCAAACTGAAAAGCATTAACAGCAATCCCAGAATCCGAAGTGTTGGGCCGAACTGATGCATTATAAAAATGTAGGTGCGACTGAAAATAACCTTTCGATATCGGCTATTTTCCGTTTGTCTGTGAGGAACATAATGACATGATCTTGGTGTGTAATTGCGAGGCGATCGTGTGCAATCAAGACCTCATCATCTCGCACTATCGCTCCGATTGTTGCTCCAGCTGGTAGATCGATATCACCGATGCATCGATTGACGACACGGCTTGAACGAGTATCACCATGAGCTATTGCCTCGATAGCTTCCGCAGCACCGCGACGTAGTGAGTGTGCAGCTTGGATTGACCCTCGGCGCACTAACTGTAACAGGGAGCCGATGGTTGCTTGTTCGGGACTAACAGCAATATCGATCAAACCGCCTTGAACCAGATCCACGTAGGCGGCGTTATTAATCAAAGTCATGACTTTACGCACACCTAATCGCTTTGCAAGCATTGATGACATAATATTCGCCTCATCGCTATTGGTTACGGCACAAAAAACGTCTACATCATCGATGCGCTCTTCCAGTAACAGATCTTGATCTGAAGCGTCACCTTGCAGAACAACGGTTTTATTGAGCATTTCAGAAAGTTCCTTGCATCGCGCCTGGCTTCGTTCAATCAATTTCACTCGATATTGATTTTCAATTGATGTTGCCAGTCGCGCTCCGATATTTCCGCCGCCAGCTATCAGAATTCTACGGTAGGGTTTTTCAAGTTTTTGTAGTTCAGAAACCACCGCTCGAATATCCTTACGAGCCGCTAGGAAGAAAACTTCGTCGTCTGCTTCAATTACTGTATCGCCTCGTGGAATGATTGGTCTGTCTTTTCGAAAAATAGCAGCTACTCGGGTATCAACCTCAGGCAGGTCTTTGCGGAGATCTTTTAGTTCCCTGCCTACAAGTGCTCCGTCTGTATAGGCTCTTACAGCCACTAACTGGACTAAACCGCCAGCAAAATCCATGACTTGAAGTGCTCCAGGCTGTTGTATAAGTCTGAAAATTGCTTCTGTTACAAGCTGTTCTGGTCGAATGATTTGATCTATGTTGAAGGCGGTTTTTCCACCGAATAAAGGGTTTGTCTTGTTATCTTCCTCGCCGTCGTAAGCTGGCGAGCGCACGCGTGCAATTTTTGTGGGTGTTCTAAATAATGCATGGCTAATTTGACATGCGACCATGTTAATCTCGTCTGAGTTGGTTACAGCTATCAACATATCTGCGTCTACGCCACCAGCTTGTTTCAAGATTTCTGGATATGACCCGTTACCATGAATTGTGCGAATATCCAAGCGGTCTTGCAGCGTACGCAATCTAAACCTATCGGTATCCACTATAGTGATGTCGTTGGCTTCTGAAGCTAAATTTTCCGCGAGGGTAGCACCGACTTGCCCTGCGCCTAGGATAATGATTTTCAAGCCGATACCCCATCGTAATTGGGTTCTGATTTAACCAGAAGCGAGTAGAAGAAACCATCACCGCCAGAATGAGTTGGTAAATGCTGTATTCCGAATTCCGTATTAATTCCCGGACAATTAGTAATTGCGATAAGTTGAGCATCTTGGTGACGATCTAAAAATTTTTTAATTTGGTGCTGGTTCTCTTGTGGCAAAATCGAGCATGTGGTGACCAAAAGCCTGCCGCCGACTTTTAGAGTTTCCCAAGTTGCATCCAAGATCATTGTTTGCATACCAATTAATGATTTTAAAGATATTTCAGAGCGCATCAGGCGCACCTCGGGATTTCTCCGAATAACGCCAGTTGCTGAACACGGTAAGTCGAGCAAAATTGCGTCGAAATGCTGTTGATCCCACCAACTGTCGATATGTGATGCATCGGCGGCTATAAGCTCTGCACGCAATCCAAGTCTCACTAGGTTTTCCTTTATACGAGATAAGCGTTTTTCGCTGATATCGAGGGCGGTGATGTGGGTATTGGCCATCTCAAGTAAATGACAGGTTTTCCCACCAGGCGCTGCACAAGCGTCGAGGATTCTTTCGTTATTTTGGGGATTTAAAATAACAGATGCCCACTGACTGGACTCATCTTGAACACTGACTACCCCCTCCGCAAAGCCCTCAAGAGATTGCACTGCTAGTGGTTGTGATAAGCGTATGGAATCAACTGCAGAGCCTTGTTCTGCTTCTATGCCAAGTGCTTTAATCTTAGAAAGATAGTCGTTTCGGGTTTGTCTACGACGATTGACACGCAGAGTCATTGGCGGATGAACATTATTCTCCACTAATACTTGTTCCCAATGCTCTGGCCAACTGCTCTTAATAGCATCGATTAACCATTGAGGATGATTCCACAGTGTTTGGGCGGAGTGCCGCTCCATTTTCAGTTCAGATTTTTTCCGTATGAACTGCCGTAGCACAGCATTTACTAGGCCGCGAGCCCAAGGGCGCTCTTCCGTGACGGTTACATCAACGTACTCAGAGACAACAGCATGTTCTTTGCTCCCCATCCAACCGAGCTCGTAAATGCCGCATCGAATAATTGAGCTGAGTATTTGATCTCTTGCCTTGAGAGGTTTATCAAGCAGCAGTGACTCTATCTCTTGGAGGTGAAACCACTCACGACAGATACCGTAACAAATGGATTGCAAGAACTTTTTCTCACTTTCTGCAAGGGTTCTTGAGTGTTTTCGAATTAGGACGTCAAGATTTGATTGTTGATTTTGCAGTGCATCGATCATCTCTGCAGCATGGGCCCTTACCGACTTTTTCACGTGGGCTGTTCCGTTAATTTTGTTGGTTTCAACCAAGGTGCTGAGTGGTGTGATGCTAATTGTTCAAATGCTAAGCGTTTACCTCCAGGTAATTGACAGTCAAGTACTTCCAGATTCCCTGTCTTTGTGCTGACGAGGATCTGTTGATTTTCTTTCCATAGTAGGCCAGCAGAAGGTGCCGAACCCGTTGCCTTTCGTACAGAAAAAATCTTAATTCGTGATAACCCGGCGAAGGTAAACGCCCCGGGAGTCGGATTGAAAGCGTGAATTTGTCGCATCACTGTTGATTGCTTTCTGTTCCACTGAATACAAGCGTGTTGAGTCGAAACTTTCTGGGCGTAAGTTATACCTTCTGTTGGCTGCTGAATAAGTTGGTGATTAGAGTCAGCAAGTTGCTTTAAGGTTTCAACTAACAACGGCCCTCCCAGTTTCGCGAGCCGATCGTGCAATTCGACAGTGGTGGTTTGATCTGTAATTGCGGTTGACGCTTTGGCTAGCATTGGGCCTGTATCGAGTCCTTCATCCATGAGTATGATAGTGACGCCGGTTAACGAGTCACCTGCTTCTATACATCGCTGCAACGGTGCAGCGCCTCGCCACCGGGGTAAAAGCGATGCATGGACATTCAGACAGCCTAGTCTTGGGCTTTCCAAGATTTCGGCTGTCAAAATTTGCCCGAACGCGACAACAACCATAGCGTCGAAATTTTTTTCTTTAATCCACTGAATCTCGCTTGGATTTTTGAGTGTTTCCGGCTGTCTCACAGGGATTCCGGCCTCGAGGGCATATCTTTTGATCGCACTCTCAGAAATACGTTGTCCCCGCCCACTGCGGCGATCGGGTTGCGTCAGTACATACTCAACACAAATACGCGAATCATGAATCAAGGCGTCGAGTGTTGGTACAGCAAAGTCGGGAGTGCCTGCAAAGAGGACTCGTAGCATTTAAGATGTTGCCTCTAGGCGTTTTTGTTTTATCAGCTTTGCCTTGATTCGTGACCGTTTCAGGGTTGACAAGTGGTCAACAAATAATTTTCCGGCGAGATGGTCACACTCGTGTTGAATACAAACAGCCAGAAGTCCCTCTGCTTCTATTTCATAAGCTTCGCCGTTTCGGTTAAGGGCTCTTAATCGGATGCGGTCAGGGCGCTTCACGCTTTCGTAGACTCCGGGGACTGAAAGGCAGCCTTCTTGCATTTCGTCTAGCTCCCGGGTCAGGATTTCAAATTCTGGGTTGATCATTACCAAAGGTTGGTTCTGATCGTCTTGGAGATCGATTACGACCACACGGAAATGAACGTCGATCTGCGTCGCGGCAAGCCCGATACCTTGGGCGTCGTACATGGTTTCAAACATATCGTCTACCAGAACACGGATTGAGTCATCAACCACTTCTACGGCTTTGGCGACGGTTCGAAGTCGCGAATCTGGAAATTCAAGAATTTTGCGTAAAGCCATATTTTTTGATTCTTCAGGTATCTCACTATTCATAAATTATACCCGAACTCCTTGACGCCTCACACTATTTGATAGTGTGCAGTGAACCGTTAGCTTCTTTAGTCAATTTTTTGCACTATTAGAATTTTCAGTGGAAATACTGTATTCAAAATGGAGTGCGTTCATAGGTTTGTCATACACCTAAAAATATTTTGGTTTCGTGGCGACGATTGATTGATCGGTATCAAATCAATTCCTAACGTATGGTAAATTTTTCGACCTTTGACAAAGAAACAGAAGGTAATATTGGTTACTGTGAAGGTGCTTGATCGAACACTTCTTGAGGACGGGATCATACACTGCTCAAAAAGCATCAGAAAATTTGATTTTGATATCTTATTGATTTTATGGCTGATGATCAGGAAGTGTCTGATATTTATGATGGATTGTGTTTGGCAATGGTTTATCTATGAATTTTCAAGATGATTTGATAACAACATCGCGAATAATTGAGTCAGGTGGGGTTGTCGCTTTACCAACCGAGGGAGTTTGGGGGCTAAGTTGCCATGTTGACAATTTATCTGCGATTCAGCGTTTATTAGATGTAAAGAAGAGAGATCTGAAGAAGGGGCTAATCACGCTGGTTATTGATTTTTCTCACCTCGAGTCATGGTTTGCTCGCCCGGTTTTGAATTTGGCGCAATACGAGTCGGGCCGCCCGTCAACTTGGGTTATTCCCGTGAATTATGATTGCCCCAACATACTGACTGGAGGAGGTAAGTCTGTTGCTGTACGAAGGGTAAAAATGCCATACCTTGTGCAGCTGATTCGGATTACGGGCCCGTTGGTCTCGACATCTGCCAATCGTTCAGGTCGCGCGGCGTGCATCAGTCGCTGGCAAGTCATGAATCAGCTTGCAGGTTTGGTTGATCATGTCGCTAAGGGTCGAACGCAGGGCTACAGGAAACCAAGTACTATCCGGGATATGCAAACAGGAACTATCATTAGGGATTGAGATGATCGATTTCCAATCAGTTGAATCATATTTCCTACGGCTACAAGATATAATCTGCAATGCGGTTGAGGCCGAGGATGGGCAGGCTCGATTTCAAGAGGATCAATGGGATCGACAAGAGGGCGGCGGTGGCCGGTCTCGTATTCTATCCAGTGGGGCAACTTTCGAAAAAGCTGGGGTCGGGTTTAGTCATGTCAAAGGAAGTAAGCTTCCATCATCGGCGACCGCGTCGCGTCCGGAGCTTGTTGGCCGCTCTTGGCGAGCGATGGGCGTGAGTCTGGTGATCCACCCCGAAAATCCTTATGTGCCGACAGCACACGCTAATGTCAGATTTTTCATCGCTGAAAACGATACCGAGCATCCTATTTGGTGGTTTGGGGGGGGGTTCGATCTAACACCATTTTATCCGGTCGACGAAGATTGCGAGCATTTTCACCGAATTGCTAGAGAAGCGGTCGAGCCGTTTGGTACCGGGTACTATCAGCAGTGTAAATCAGCTTGTGATTCGTATTTCTACCTCCCACATCGCGATGAGACCCGTGGTATCGGCGGTCTATTTTTTGATGATTTCAATGAACTTGGTTTCGAACAGAGTTTTGGCTTTACGCAATCGGTTGGAAATGCGTTTGTACCAGCCTATCTACCAATTGTTCGTCGCCGTAAGGATACTGCCTATGGCGTCAGGGAACGCGAGTTCCAACTATACCGGCGTGGGAGGTATGTTGAGTTCAATCTCGTTTACGATCGCGGTACGTTGTTCGGATTGCAAAGCGGGGGTCGCGCTGAGTCGATTCTTATGTCGATGCCTCCGTTGGCTCGGTGGGAATATGGTTATGCTCCTCCACACAATACAGATGAAGCTAGATTGTTCGATTATTTAAAGCCGAAAGACTGGTTGTGAAATATAAGCTTGCCGTATTCGGTGACCCGATAGCACACTCAAAATCTCCGGAAATTCATCGGCGCTTTGGAGATCAATTTGGGCTTGACGTTACCTACGCAAAAGTTCATGTCACGAAGGATGAGTTCGAATCTGAGGTGCGTCAATTTTTTCTTGATGGTGGACACGGGCTTAGCATTACGGTTCCGCACAAGTGGAGCGCATTTCAAATGGCGGATGAGCTATCTGATGAGGCCCTTCTTGCGGGTGCGTGTAACACCTTAATGGCCTCTGCTGACGGTATTTATGGTCATAATACGGATGGGTTAGGTTTGATTGATGATCTCAATCGATTAGGTTGGTCACCCCTTGGTAAGCGCATTCTTCTCCTCGGAGCTGGGGGTGCTGTGGCGGGGTGTTTGGGTCCGCTCGTAAACACTGGTCCTGAACACGTTGTGATTGCGAATCGTTCAGTAGAGAAGCTTACACGGCTTGTTGATCGATTCGATACTAGGGTTCGGGGGATTAGTCTGGCCGAACTTGATTTACAGGTGGCGCCATTTGATCTTGTGATCAATGGTATATCTGCAGGGCTTTCTGGAAGTGTGGGCTTGGAGTTGACAGATCGTACAGTGAATGGTGACAGCGCGTGTTATGACTTGGTTTACAGTATCGACGAGACCCCTTTTTTGAAAATGTGCCGCTCGTTGACTGACCAACGAGCAGATGGTCTCGGGATGTTGCTCGCGCAAGCAGCTCGACAATTCGAATTATGGACAGGATTTTTACCAGATCCCTTCGCACAACTTGTTGATTTTGGGCGGGCTCCTGATGCATGCATTTAGCTTGACATTTGGTTAGATTTCTCTGATGACGATTATGGCTAAAAAGCTTCCCTTGGCTCGGTTAGGGGTGGTTGGTGGTGGTCAGCTAGCGAGGATGCTTGCTCCAGCTTGCAATAATCATGACGTGCAGATGATTATCCTCGATCCCTATTACAATTCTCCTGCTGGAAAAGTAGCCTTTGATCAAATCGAGGGAGAACTCGATGATCCTGCTGCGTTACAACTGCTTTGCGAACGATCTGACATCGTCACATTTGATCTCGAAAATGTAGGGACTGATATTTTGGTAGCTTTAGCCGATCAGGGTATCGAAATCGTGCCGGCGCCTGCCGTTATTAGGCTTATTCAAAATAAGTTTGATCAAAAATGTCACTATCGCGATTCCGGAATCTCCACAGCCGAATTTACCGACTTTACTGAAAAATCAAGTTTCTCGGATGTTGAAGCTTTCGGTTTGCCATGCGTCCAAAAGACCCACACAGGTGGTTATGATGGTCGCGGAGTTCATATTATTAGGTCCATAGAGGATTGGGAAAATCGTCTAGAGCCTCCGAGTTTTATTGAGAAATTCATTGCTAACGGAACTGAGTTAGCAGTAATGGTCGCTCGTCGAGCATCCGGTGAAATAGTGGCGTACGACCCGGTTGAGATGGTTGTGGATCCGGAGCTTAACCTCTTGGACTATTTGATCGCACCGGCTCGTGTGGATGCGAATGTGTTGAAGTTAGCGCAAGAACTTGCAAAAAAAACAGTTGAATCTTTTGCAACACCGGGACTGTTTGGTGTCGAGTTGTTTCTTACCAATTCTGGCGATTTATTGGTCAATGAAGTTGCACCGAGAGCGCATAATTCCGGTCATCACACAATCGAGGCTTGTGTGACAAGCCAGTTTGAAAACCAGTTACGCGTGTGTCTAGATCTACCGCTTGGACAAACTGACTTGCAGGGGTATGCGCTGACTGCAAACCTTGTTGGTGAGGTCGGCTATAATGGACGGCCAGTAATTGAGGGGTTAGATGAATTTGCAAAGATAGCGAACTCACATATTCATTTATACGGGAAAGATGAATGTCGGCCGGGCAGAAAAATGGGACACTTTACTTTGGTCGGGGATGACCACAATGAATTGATTCGGCGTTTGGCGTCGATACGTGATGTTTTAATTGTGCGAGGAGATACGCCGCAATGACAGTAAACGTTGGTGTCATTATGGGATCAGACTCTGATTGGTCTGTGATGGAGGGTGCTGTAGACGCTCTCAAGAGTCTCGGGGTTAGTGTCGAGGCGACGGTAGTCTCTGCGCATCGTTCGCCTGAGCGATTAATGGCTTATTCAACGTCAGCGCGAGAGCGTGGGTTAAAAGTTATTATTGCCGGTGCTGGAGGGGCAGCTCATCTCCCAGGCATGGTCGCAGCATATACTGAATTGCCGGTTGTTGGCGTGCCTGTTGTCGCAGCGCACTTAAATGGTGAAGATAGCCTGTTATCGATTGTACAGATGCCAAAAGGGGTCCCGGTGGCGACGGTAGCGATCAACGGAGCCTATAACGCAGGGCTTTTGGCGGCTCAAATCATTGCAACCGCGGATGAGTCTTTGCGTGATCGCATAGCTGCCTATAAGAAAGCGCTTGCTTCACAAGTTATTGAAAAAGCTATAGAAGTGGAGCGGCTGTCAAGTTAGCCGGTTACTTTGCGATGTCTGTTGGCTAGTTTCACATAATGGATTGCTGAATATTTTAAAAATTCTTTTTCACTGTCATTAAGAGGTCTAGCCATTTTTACCGGTGACCCAATATATAGATGCCCTGATTTAAGAGTTTTGCCCGGCGGTACGAGGCTGCCGGCGCCGATCATTACTAAACTTTCAATGTTTGCACCATCAAGCACGATGGTGCCTATACCCACAAGCGAGTCATTACCGATGGTACAGCCGTGTAGACACACTTGGTGACCAATGGTTACACGATCTCCAATGATGAGCGCTTTTCCGCCCTGCGTATACGGTCCGTCATGGGTACAATGCAAGACGGCGCCGTCTTGAATATTCGTTTTTGAGCCAACGCTGATGGTATTTACGTCACCGCGAATGACTGCGTTTGGCCACACTGAAACATCTTCACCGAGGGTCACCCTCCCTGCAACGAAGGCGGAAGGGTCAATCCAAGCGGATTCGTGAATAACTGGTTTTTGGTTATCAAAAGAGCGAATAGTCATACTGGTCCTTGTGATGCACAGAAAATCCCACACTATTTCCGAATAGGGATGGGAGTCAATGATGGCAATCAAACGATTTATCGCCGGCGCTGTCTGCCAGAATTGCGGTGCTTATGACAAGACAAGAGCGTGGGAGGATGATATTGAAAAATTGATGCGACGCGAATGTGTTTCGTGTGGCCACAAGGAAGTCATAGCACTGGAGGCTTCCGAAACATCTGAGCTAACGACTCGCGTAAATTACATCGACCCAGTTTTTGATGAAGACGTGAGGTCGGTTAGGATCTTAGATGATTCTGATCCGAACATAACCTAACCTCCTGAATCACATCGGGGAGCCTCAATGCTAGAGATAAAGTTCTAAGTGTCGAGAACATTAAAAAAGCGCCCATCAAACTATCGAGAGTCGTTGCTCCAAAAGCCCATAGCCCTCCAAGCCAGCCAAAGCCCACTGAGAAGCACATCGTGAGACACATGTCGACCGTTTTGGTAAGGCCAATAAATATCCCATCGAGCCA
>PBZM01000067.1 GCA_002731015.1 Gammaproteobacteria bacterium | reverse complement strand
GCCCTCCCCTTGCATCCCAGCTCGATTTTTCCACAAGGACTGATTGATCAACAACGCGAGGGTAAACGCCGAAAACGGTAATACTAAATTAATAAATCCTGCCAAAGCAGATGATCTTCGATCACTCCCTACGGTGACTATCAGCTCGGTCATGAGTGTCTCAACACGACCCCCGCCCAGTAACATGGTCTGGGTATACAAAGCACAACTCACCGCAAACGCAAGCGCACCAGCCAAAAATAATAGTCGGCTATGCCGTGGAACCCAAACCCGAAACAGCCTCAAGCAGACCGACATACTTGACTGCTTGAGGATCATTTCATGGCGGATATCACGATCAAACCAAGGTTCGCTTACAATAATCATGACATAAGGCAGAGCAATCAGCGTATGGCCAAGGATCACGGGCCAAACACCGGGACTTCCGCCCAAAAAATAAACCCAAGCAAGAAGACCCGATGCCAACGGAAGAGCAGGCATCCAGAGATATACCCACCAGATCCAGTGTAATCGGTTATGCCCTCGAGAAACAGAATATTCAAGAATTCCAACCGCTACACAAACTGCAATAACGCTCGTAGAAAATCCAATCACCAAAGACGTGACGAGCGGCGGTAATAAAGAAAAAACAGACGTTAGAGCGTGGACAGAAACAATCGGCAAAGGCTCTAATACATCCCATCGCAAAGTCACCGACCAAATCAATAAACTGACCACTGCCATACAGATGAGACCAGAAAAACTGATAGTAAAAAGCCGTGCCACAAAATTGATACCGGGTAAGCACCACCGTTTATTGCTCACCCTCGAGCGATTAAGAATCTGAAATACAAGCCAAATCAGTCCAAGAACCAACAACAATATTATCAGGCCGATAGAGCCAGCCTGCCGATTTAAAGGGTCTGGATCTATAAGCAACTGGAATAAACGAACCCCTATTAAATGTGGTTGGTCAGGCCCCAAAATGAGGCTGACTTCCAAATTGGTAAGACTGAAAACGAAGACGACAAAAACAGCTGGCCACAAGGAGCGCAGGATTTGCGGCCAGATCAATTGATGATGACATTCAGAGGGTGTTAAACCTGCCTGAGCAGCAATAACACGGTAAGATTGTAATGGAAGTCGTTTTGCAATAATTACTGCGGTTGCAGTCAAAAATGCGCTCTCTTTTATACCCAACGATAGTATCGCTCCGAAACCCCACTTATCTCTGGGAAATAGATATTGAGCATGCACCGGCAAATCTAAAATGAGCGCCAACCACCGCCATCCGACACCACCAGCAGATAAAGCAAGCAATAAACCGAGCGCTAGAGCACTATGAGGCATGGCTAGTACTAAACTCCGCCAAAGAGGCGAATCATGGGTATCCGTCACCTTCTGTGTAACCGCACGTGCGACTAAAAGGGAGATCAGAAGTGACGATAAAGCGACCCACACTGACAACAAAATAGACTCTAACAATGCTGGCTCAGTCATCAACCGGTCAACTCCGTCAATCCAGTTGATTCCTGAATAGCGCCCGTAAGCATCATCAATGAGTCCGGCAACAGGCAGAAAGAGAATGAGCGCAAACAGTCGCTCAATCGGAGTCACCGGGTCTGTCCAAAATATCGTTCTTTCCAGGCCACCTCTAGCGGTTCAACCCAGCTTGCGTGGGGCTCTGGAAGAGGCGTGCCAAGCGCATCACTGGTCAAAGTCGCAGGCCCTAAATCAACCGAGTCAAACAACCCACGATCTTCCTCCGACAAACGCGTAACATCGATAACGGTAGGATCCCCCCAGACTGATGGTGACGCTTTGTCGGCTTGCGCCTCTGCACTCAACAGAAGATTTATCCAGACTAATGCACCGGCGCGCGCAGATGTATTGAAGGGAATAGCGAGAAAGTGGGTGTTACCAATGGTGCCCCCATCGTGAACATAGGATCTCACCGACGACGCAAACCGGCCATCAATGATCCGCTGAGATGCGTCATTGGGGTTGAAGCTTAAAGCAATGTCGAGTAACCCATCAGAAAACAGATCCATCATAACTTCAGCAGAATCAGGGAACTCCTGTCCAGTCCGCCACAGATGAGGGTGCAGTGAATCGAGAAATTCCCAGAGAGGCTTCGTTACCGTATCAAATCGGTCACCGGAATGTGGCTCAGATAGCCAATCAATATGTTGGGTTGTCTCTAAGAGCACTTGCTTAAGAAAGGTCGTACCGTGGAAATTTGGAGGTTCCGGATAGGTTAGTCGGCCGGGATGCTCCTTGGCATATTCATACATCTCCTGCATTGATCGTGGCGGGTTTGACATCCGCTCTTGGTCATGGATAAAGACCAGTCTGGCACGACCCCAGGGAGCCTCGAGGCCGTCAGTGGTAACAGAAAAATCAGCGACGATTGTTGGATCATCGAGATTGATATTTTTAGCCGATGGTAAAGCTGAAACAAATGACTCACCGAGTAACCCATCGCGCTTCATTCGTGCGAAATTCTCACCATTGATCCACAAGACGTCAACTGGCCCTTGGTCAGACTTTCCGATACGCTTAGCCGTCTGAATGCCCTGTATAGCTAAGGAAATGTCATCAACCTTGACATGTTTCACCGTGACGCCACTTCGTTCCTTAACAATCGCGCCCCACCGCTTAATATATTGATTAATCGAAGGCGACCCACCCCAAGCATAAAAATAGACAGTTTGACCTCGCGCCCGACGTTCGGTGTCACCCCACTCAGACGCCTGCAAGTCTTGCACTCCGAAAAGTAACCCAACTAATGTGACTAACCTAATCAGCATTCGTGAAACTCCTTCTTGTGACGATTGGAAATCAGGGTGGACAAAGCGAATAATATGCCAAGCAAAACTAGCGGCACCCAGGCCTCGGGGCTCTCAATAATATTCCACTGAGGGCTCAAGCCCTCAGATAGCATCGTATCCAAACCGCGTCCGACACTTATATAAATAGCAGTCCCGGGTATGATGCCTAAGACAGTTGCGAAGACATAATCACGCTGTCGCATTTTTAGCAACGCGGGAATAATATTCACTAGCCAAAAAGGGAAAAAAGGGACCAAGCGCATCATCAAGAGCCACCGGATTGGGCTTTGACGAAAAACCTCACGGACTTTCTCAAGAGTGTCGGTTGCTCGCTCATAGAAAAATTTGTTCGCAACGGTTGAACCGAGCCAAAAGATCACTAGGGCACCTAAAGTTGCCGCTGTTATGACAATCGGGAATGCGATCCACCCGAATAGGGCTGCCCCTATGAGCGTTAATGTCGATGCAACAGGTAGAGACAAACTGACTGACAATAAATATAAGAGAAAAAAAATTAGCAGAGATAATAAATATTGATCTCTGATCATTTTTTTTGCCTCTGAATATTGATCAAGGAAACTTTGGACACTGACCCATTCACGACCGAACCACATTACAATAAGGAGGGCAGCCACACCGAAAGCCCATCTTATTCGTCCCATAGTGGCTCCAATAAAGTTTCGTAAGATCGCGCTCTTGAAAGACGCGAAACTAGATCGCAATTCAGATACCCTATGGGCATCTCTATAGATTTCATCCGAAGAGGTTAAAGATGCCGGAAATTTTTTCTGTCGGCTATCCCATAAGACGCCTGCGTCGTAATCGACGAGACGCCTTCTCGCGCGCGCTCGTGCGAGAAAATACGCTGACCATTTCACATCTAATCTATCCGATGTTTGTGCTCGAAGGCCGCAATGCGCGAGAACCGATTAGCTCAATGCCCGGAGTAGAGCGTCTGTCGATCGACTTAATGCTGAAGCAGGCGGAGCGTGCTCATTCGCTCGGCATCCCCGCAGTTGCGATATTCCCAGTTATCCGCGAGCACAAATCTGAGGACGGGCGCGAGGCATTCAATTCTGATGGGCTCATTCAAAGAGCCATTAGGACCCTAAAATCAGAACTTCCAGATCTTGGTGTTGTTACCGACGTAGCGCTTGACCCATATACGACGCATGGACAAGACGGACTAATCGACTCATCTGGCTACGTATTAAATGATGAAACATGCAGTGTGTTGGTGAAACAAGCCCTGTCTCACGCAGAGGCTGGTGCAGATATTATAGCTCCCAGCGATATGATGGACGGTCGTATCGGAAAAATTCGTAATGCCTTAGAGGACCAGTGTTATATCAATACGCGGATACTTGCGTACTCAGCTAAATATGCAAGTAATTTTTATGGTCCCTTTAGAGATGCCGTCGGGTCTAATGAGAGTCTTGGTCAAAAAGATAAACGTACTTATCAAATGGACCCGTCAAATAGCGATGAAGCATTGCATGAGGTTGCTGAGGACTTGTACGAAGGTGCCGACATGGTAATGATCAAGCCAGGGCTGGCGTATCTTGACATCGTCCAGCGAATCAAAGTGACCTTCAAAGTTCCAGTTGCCGTCTACCAGGTCAGTGGCGAATATTCAATGATTCATGCCGCGCATCAAAACGGTTGGATTGACGGGAACGCCGTCATGATGGAAAGTCTTGAATCAATAGTTCGTGCCGGGGCTAATTGTATACTGACCTACTCTGCAATTGATGCGGCCGAAAATCTCACAACGCAAAGATAAATACTTAACGGGAAAAAAATGAGCGACCAAATTACAACTCTCACAAATGATAATCTTGATTCTGTATTGAAAGACACACAAACACCGGTACTGGTGGATTTCTGGGCAGAGTGGTGCGGCCCGTGTAAAACGATCGCGCCGGTTTTGGAAGAATTGGCTTCTGAATATACCGGTCGCGTCGCGATTGCTAAATTAAATGTCGATGATCACCGAGATGCAGCGGAGAAATTTAATATCCGTGGTATTCCTACGCTTATTTTGTTCAAAAATGGTGAGCCAGAAGCCACAAAGGTGGGGGCTCTCTCGAAAAGCCAATTAGCCGCTTTTATCGATTCAAATATTTAAAGGACTAGACGAGCGCTCAGAAAGCGCCTAAGCTTAGAAAGTGGAAATTTTCCATAGCTCCCTGTTTGATTTCAGAAAACAATCTCACAAACCGAAATAGCGCCCGCGGTCTTAGCCGGGTTATCCAGAGAACACATGAACCTCACAGAACTTAAGAAAAAATCCATGCCGCAGCTCCTTGAGATTGCGAATAGCATGAACCTCGATAATCTTGCGCGGTCCCGGAAACAGGACGTCATTTTTTCCATCCTAAAGGCCCATGCCAAAAGTGGGGAAGACATTTACGGTGATGGGGTGTTGGAAATCCTGTCGGACGGTTTTGGATTCCTACGATCGGCAGACTCCAGTTATCTCGCAGGCCCTGACGACATATATGTCTCTCCCAGTCAAATTCGTCGATTTAACCTTCGAAAAGGTGACTCCATCTCGGGCAAGATCCGTCCACCAAAAGATAGCGAGCGTTATTTTGCTTTGTTGAAAGTGGATGAAATTAATTTCGATAAACCAGAAAATGCCAAAAATAAAATCCTGTTCGAGAATTTAACGCCTCTGTTCCCCCAAGATAGAGTCACCATGGAGCAGGGGAACGGCTCAACTGAGGACTTAACTGCAAGAATTATCGACCTTGTTTGCCCGATAGGAAAAGGCCAGCGAGCGCTTATCGTTTCGCCACCGAAAGCCGGTAAGACGTTAATGTTACAAAACATCGCCAACAGTATTACGCGAAATAATCCAGAGTGTTATTTGATTGTCTTGCTGATCGATGAGCGCCCAGAAGAAGTAACAGAGATGCAACGCACCGTTCGCGGAGAAGTCGTTGCCTCAACATTCGATGAACCACCATCTCGTCACGTTCAGGTTGCAGAAATGGTGATTGAAAAAGCCAAACGTCTTACGGAACACAAACGTGATGTCATTATTTTGCTTGACTCAATCACTCGACTAGCTCGTGCCTACAATACGGTTCAACCATCGTCAGGCAAGGTTCTTACAGGTGGTGTGGATGCGCATGCGCTAGAGCGTCCGAAACGCTTCTTTGGTGCCGCCCGAAATATAGAGGAAGGCGGCAGTTTGTCGATCATTGCAACTGCACTGGTAGACACTGGATCCAAAATGGATGAGGTGATCTTCGAAGAGTTTAAAGGTACTGGGAACTCAGAACTGAATCTGGAGAGACGTGCGGCTGAGAAACGGATTTTCCCGGCAATCAATATCCGGAAATCTGGTACGCGTCGCGAAGATCTTCTCACAACAGAAGAGGAGCTGCAGCGTATGTGGATTTTACGGAAGCTTTTAGACTCAATGGAGGACCTGCAGGCCATTGAGTTTTTGGTTGACCGAATAAAAACCACCACCACAAACGAAGAATTCTTCCAGTCAATGAAGAAGCGTTAAATCGCTTCTTCAATCAGGCGGCGTCTAAGACTCTCGAGCGCGTCTGTCCTACCACACTCAAGTTCGGCATGCAGTAGCAAAACCAAGGGATTTTCAGGGTCCAATTGAGTGGCGCGTTCAATATGGTGTTTTGCTTCGGCATCTAACTCAGCTAACAATGCCAATCGTGCCTGAACAATTTCTAAAGCAAGAGAGTTAGTGTACTTCCTTGCCAGCGGATTCAGGACAGCCAAACGAGATAATGCATCTTCATCACCAACCTCTTCAAGGCCAAGCGCCCAATCTTCACGCCATTCTTTTTTTAGAGATTTTATGAGTGGCCTTAACTCAGTGGGTTTCATGTCCAGCTCGATAGCCTTCGGAATGCTAGCCATTAAACGTTCCGCTGATTCTAAATAACGCCGTGATTCATCCAGTTTTTCGAGGCGCCGGGCTGCCTCTGATGCCAACAACCAGTGCAGTGCTGGTAAGGACTCGGAACTTGCGTCCTTCTGTAGCACTGAAAACGCCCGCGATGGCTCATCTCGACGCAACCACAATGCACCTTCAATCAAACGTAAATCGGCTTTTCTGTGGCGCATTCGAGCCCAAGCCCTGAATACATTAGTTGGGAATCGCCCGAGCGCACCCCCTAAGCCAAATACAATCCAAAAAGCAACGGTGACCAAGACGAATACAATCACGAATACCCAGAAAGACATTTCGACGGCATATCCGCCATAAGCGAAGAGAACGTAGCCAGGGTCTGTTTTGACTCGATCTCCAAGGTATAACCCGAGTGCAAGTAAAGCACCGAGAACCACGACCCAGAGTGAGGTTCTAAAGAAACTACTCACTGTTTAACCGATCCAGTAGACAGGCGCTCTTGCGTCAACGCATCTCGATACGCCTTGAGCGCCCTAAGACCTCGAGCTGCGTCGGGTATATTTCGAGCAATCTGAATTCCCTCAAGCGTACTCAGAACCATCATTACCCTCATTCCAGCGCCCTCTGTGACGTCAAAGAAGTGCCGTGACAATCGCTTAGCCTGAGCGAGGCCTGCGTCAAAAAGCTCCTGATCTTCACGAACCAAAGCCACCTTAATTTGCTCGAGACTTAGTCGAAGTACCTCGCGCGCACGCCCTGCATCCGATGCAGATACAAGCGGCGCAATGGGAGCGTTCACTTCTCGAATCCGGATAAATGCAGAGAGACTATCTATAAATTTCTGCGCATCATCCTCGGTCGGAGCATCAGTCTCAAGGTTGAGTCTCCGTACCGGAAGTTTCAGCTCATTAAGCACAAGATCAAGTGCCATAAGTTCGGCCTGAATTCCCAATAAGTCGACGTTAGGGATCGTTGAAAGTAATTGTATATCTTGTGCGAGTTGCTCTCTTACAGATAACAGCCGGCCATCTTCCAATTGTGATAACAGTCCCTGCGCTGTGCGCATCAAGTTCGTCGCAGTTTCAGGATTACGCTCAATCAACAGCCTTTGATCAGCAAGTTTCAATAAATATTCGGCCTCAGCCAAGACATAACTGCTTCTAGTATCGACCTGTGCCTTGGCCAGCTCTTCGGCGACAGTCTCTACACGGTTGATGACCGACTGATTACGTTCATCTGCCCTGGCTATTCGAGATTCAAGCCGTTCCATCTGGCCCCTCATATCGCGAGTATTTTCCTGCAGAGCAACGATTTGGACTAGCTGCGAGTTAACGGACTGAATTGCCTCGTCCACAGAATTCACGGAACGTTTCACAGTCTGAACTTCAGTCCACATGAACCAACCTCCCGAACCAACCGCTACACATGCTACAACACTGAGTAGATTGGCAATCCAAGAGTTCGATCTCGGCGCTTCAGATATATTGAGTGTTTCTGTGGCTTCCGGTTTTTTATCAGAATCTAACTCTTCGCCGGTGACTGCTTGTTCTTT
>PBZM01000066.1 GCA_002731015.1 Gammaproteobacteria bacterium | reverse complement strand
CGTCGTTATTAGTCTCAACAAGAGATACCAAATGCAGCTGTCTCAAATCATTACACCAAAACGCGTCATGTCGAACCTCGACGGTGCTAGTAAAAAGCGTGTTCTAGAACTGGCCGCAGAATTCATTGCCGAAGAAAGCCAAATAGATTCTGAGGATATTTATCAGGGCCTCATCGACCGAGAGCGTTTGGGTTCGACTGGAATTGGTTATGGTGTGGCAATTCCTCACTGTCGCGTAAGCTCGTTAGATGACGATGAAACACGAGGATATCTAATTCAACTCAACCAAGGGGTCAACTTTGATTCGATCGACGGTCAGGATGTTGAATTACTGTTCGTACTCTTGGTTCCTGAGTCCACTAATCAAGCACATTTAAATCTTCTAGCTCAACTTGCAGACTGCTTTAGCAATGATCAATTTAGACAAGATTTAAAATTAGCGATCGATTCAGGTGAACTATTCGCTGTCGCGATGCGAGCATTCAAAACGGCGGAAGTCTAATGCATTTGCTGATCGTTTCTGGCAGATCTGGAGCCGGCAAATCATCTGCTCTCGGCGCTCTCGAAGATCTAGATTTTTATTGTATTGATAACCTACCAGTTGCGCTTTTACGCAAAGCCGTTGCGACTCTTCTCACCGTGGCCCCCGGACGTAATCTTGCGGTCTCAATCGACATCCGCACACTAGGTCACCCTGCAGACGTTCCATCACTGCTAAAGTCACTAGAGGAACAGGTCAATCGCCTAGATGTGATATTCATCGATGCCATAGATGAATCACTTGCGCAGCGTTTCAGCGAGACACGACGGCTTCACCCACTTTCAACAGGTATTGAGCGCACCCATTTAAAAGAAGCAATCCAACGTGAAAACGAACATTTAGAACCAATTCAGAACAGTGCGACATTTAGGATCGATAGTTCCGGACTCTCAATACACTCATTGCGAAGCCAGGTCCGAGTACTAGTTGCAGGTAAGACTGCGACACGACCTATGCTCAAATTACAGTCATTTGGATTTAAGCACGGGGTACCCACAGACTCTGATACCGTCTTTGACGCGCGATCACTCCCGAACCCCCACTGGGAGCCCCTGTTACGCCCACTCACGGGACAAGACGAGCCAATTCAAAATTATCTAACTCAATTTTCCGAAACCAATGACCTTCTCGACGAAATCGATGCTCATATTCGTCGTTGGATACCGCGACATGCTGAGGCTGGACGACAATACTTCACCCTCTCCATTGGCTGTACCGGTGGACAACATCGTAGTGTTTTTTTAGCCGAGGCACTAAGTAAACGCCTTAATGATCTTGATTTTGATCGGCAGGTGGTGCATCGCGAACTAACAGCAACTCGTTAGAAAATAATGTGTTCATGATTACTACGCGAGTCACGGTCAAAAACTTACTGGGTCTACACGCCCGAGCTGCCAACATTCTGGCCCGAGAAGCATCCCACTTCTCCTCAAGCGTTGAGATCGAGGATCTTGTGAGTCGAAAAAAGATTGATGCAAAGAGTATTATGCAGCTACTGATGATGGCAGCAGGACAAGGCAGCGAGCTCATGCTTCACGTCTCTGGTGATGATCAGGAAAAAGCGACAGCCTCCCTAAAAGCACTATTTGACAACGGCTTTGGGGAACCTTGTAAATGAAAGAACAAGTCGCCGATCGTATTGTTGAATCCGGCCAAGCTAATCTACAGCGAATTAACGTCGCACTATCACAGAGCGCAATCGCTCGTGCTCGTCAACTTATTAATGAAGACTTTTCCGCTCCAGATATTGCACACATCTTATCATCAGTACCCCCAAAACAAAGGGTTACTCTCTGGAATCTTGTTGAGACTAAGGGGTTGGCAGCTGATGTCTTGGTCCACCTTGGTGAAGAAGAACGTTCTCAGATCGTAGCAAGCCTCAAGCCCATCGAGCTTAACGACCTAATCGAAAGTTTTGAGATCGACGACAAAGTAGATCTTCTCCAAGAACTTCCCGAATCCGTTATTGAAGAGGTCCTACTCTCGATGGATTCGCAAGATCGCCAGCGTGTCGTAGACGTTTTGTCTTACGACGAGGATTCAGCGGGTGGGTTGATGAATACGGACATCGTGGCGATCCGACCTGATATTACTATTGATGTTGTATTGCGTTACATCAGAAGATACCGAGAATTACCGCCCATGACTGATACTTTATGGGTGCTAAATCGACGTGACGAGTTTATTGGCCAAGTCCCTCTCTCAAAAATTTTAATTTCTGACCCATCAACAACTATTCGAGAAATAATGGAAACTGAGATTGAGCCATTGATCGTTTCAACACATGAAAGTGAAGTAGCGCAGCGATTCGAGCGGTTAGATCTAGTCAGTGCGCCCGTCGTTTCACTTGATGGTAAGTTGCTCGGCCGCATCACAATCGATGACGTAGTCGACGTTATTCGAGCATCCGCAGATCACAGTTTGATGAGCCAAGCCGGTCTTGATGAAGATGAGGATATTTTTGCACCCCTGTACAGAACTATTAGACGCCGATCGATTTGGCTTGGCATCAACCTGCTTACTGCTTTTCTCGCCTCAGCGGTGATTGGCATGTTTGAAGCGACTCTCGAACAAGTCATCGCGCTAGCGATTCTCATGCCCGTTGTGGCCTCAATGGGAGGTATTGCGGGCACACAAGCGCTCACCATAGCAATTCGCGGAATGGCAATAGGTAGAATCGGACCGGCGAATAGACATGCTTTAGTGAGTCGGGAAGCATTGATTGGTGCTGCCAATGGCGTGTTATGGTCTTCAATCGTTGGCCTTGCTGCGTTCTTGTGGTTCGGTGATTTCAAACTGGGATATGTAATTGCCTTGGCAATAACCGTCAATCTTGTCGTTGCTGCGTTGATTGGATCTTTATTGCCGGGATACCTTAAAGCGCGGCAAATTGATCCTGCGTTAGCTGGTGGCGTTATTCTAACTACCGTTACCGACGTGGTGGGTTTCTTCTGCTTTCTAGGGATTGCTACGCTCGTTTATGCGTGATTAGCTGCCCGCCACCATCATTCTCTCAAATAACATTGAACCTGTGGATATCGAGCGTCTCAGATCGATGTCAGAGCCCACTGCCAACAAATCATCACGTAACATCCTATCGAGATTAGATGCCACCGTTACCTCGTGCACCGGATACGAAATCTCGCCATTTTCCACCCAAAAACCTGATGCCCCTCGAGAGTAATCACCATTCACTAAATTACCTCCCTGGCCCATAAGTTCTGTGACAACTAGACCTCGTCCCATCTCGGATAAAAGCTCTTCAAAGCTCTTTGCACCTTTTAAAAATAGATTGCGCACACCACCAGCATTGTGCGTAGTTTGAAGCCCTAATCGATTCGCTGAGTACAGAGAGAGAACATAACTCGAAAGCAAACCTTCAGTTACAAACGCTTGTCTCCGTGTTGGCAGACCATCACCATCGTACGCGGAGGATCCTATTGCGCAAGGCAGCAAGGGATTTTCTTCGAGTGTGACCCATTTCGGGAATACCTGCGTCTCTAAGCGATCGAGCAAATAACTCGACTTCCGGTATAACGCCACTCCGCTAATAGCACTGACAAAGCTCGACAATAAGCCTGAAGCAGTCTCTGGGGTAAATAATACTGGAGCTTCACCTGTCTGACACTTACGTGGGTTCAGTCGCGCAATCGTCTTCTGAGCAGCTTCGCGACCAACAATTTCGGGTGACCATAGTTGGTCAGAACGACGCGACTGGGTGTATGCATAAGAACGCTCTCGACTATCGCCGTCCTCGGCTAGTAAAACACAGCTCATTCCGTGAATACTGGTGGGTTGGCTGACCATAAGACCCTCACTGGTCGCATGGATTGAGATCCCTCGAGTTGAAGACACGCACCCGCCTTCTGAATTCGTAATTCTAGGATCTTCATCTCGCCCCGCTGCCTCGACTTCAATCGCGAGGTCGATCGCTTTCTTTGCACTGATTTCCCAAGGATGATCGAGCTGCAAATCAGGAACATTACGAATAATCTGGTCACTTGATGCAAGCACCGCTGATGGGTCTGGAGCGGTGACCTTGGCGATCGCGAGAGCAGCCTCAATGGTACTCTGCAATGCAGAATCCGAGAGATCTGTAGTCGTCGCCGACCCTCGTGACTCACCCACAAAAATAGTTATCGACAGAGACTGGTCACGCATCATTTCGAGCTTCTCTGACTGCCCTAGCCGTGCCTGCACCTCGAGACCCACAGACGCACTCGCAGCCACTTCGCAGGCATCCGCTCCCACGTTCTTGGCTTTATCCAAAATGCTACGCGTTAGCGCTTCTAGGCGGTTTTTTTCTTGTTGTGGGTTAAACTGTACGGACATGCGTGACAAATACTCCCATTACAATGAGGAACCGATCGACAAAAACTCCCGCGAGGTTCCGTCCAAAAGTGCAAAAAAACGAGAAATGTTGGCACTTCAAGCACTCGGACATGAACTCGCCGCGCTTTCGGAAAAGCAATTTCAGAAAATCATATTTCCTGAGGACAATCTGCTTGATGCCCTCAAGATTTATCGATCCATTCCAACCAAAAAGCGTGAGGCTAGACGTCGACAACTGCAATTCATCGGCAAGCTGATGAGGAGCGTTGAGCCAGAACCGCTGCAAACGCAAGTGGATGCTGTAAAACGTACTGATGATGCTGACAAACGTAAACACAATGAGGCGCACCAATGGCGCGAGCGCCTGTTGGCTGACCCAAAACAGGCCACGGACTTCATGAACCAGTTTCACATCGATGCTCAACTCTTGAATCAAACGATTCGTGCCGCGAAGAAAGCCAAAGAACTGGATAAAGATAAAGGTGAAGCTCGAATCCTCTATCGCCTTCTCTATAAAACGATCGAGCATTAAGCGGTCCCGCCGACCGTAAGACAATCAATTTTTAAGCTAGGCTGCCCAACACCGACCGGTACACTTTGACCATCTTTTCCGCAAACGCCAATACCTGCATCAAGCGCAAGATCATCTCCGATCATCGAAATTGCTGACATTACTTGAGGACCATGACCAATTAAGGTAGCACCCTTAACAGGCGCTGTAACTTTTCCTTTCTCAATCAGATAGGCCTCGCTCGCTGCAAACACAAACTGCCCCGACGTGATATCCACTTGCCCTCCTCCGAAATTGACAGCAAATATGCCGCGCTCGACCGATTCGATCATATCTGATTGATTAGCATCTCCTGATTCCATAAAGGTGTTGGTCATGCGCGGCATCGGCAAATGAGCATAGCTCTCACGACGACCGTTACCAGTGGCTGATACACCCATTAATCGGGCGTTCAATTTATCTTGCATGTAACCCACCAAGACACCGTTATCAATTAACACATTACACTGACTAACATGACCTTCATCATCGACATTTAGCGAACCGCGACGGTCTGTCAGAGTGCCGTCATCGACAACTGTGACTCCTTGTGATGCTACTTGTTGCCCAATTTTTCCTGAATAAAAACTGGAGCCTTTGCGATTGAAGTCTCCCTCGAGGCCATGACCGACAGCCTCGTGCAGAAGCACCCCTGGCCAACCAGCACCCAGCACAACAGGCATCTCACCCGCTGGACAATCAACCGACTCCAGATTGACGATGGCTTGGTCAACCGCCTCGGAGACTAACTGTTCGGCGTGTTGTTCAGTGAGTAACCTAGACAAATTATACCGTCCGCCAAGACCTGAACTTCCGCGCTCGCGGCGCCCACTCTTTTCGGCTAGGACGGACAAAGACAAACGAACTAAAGGACGAATGTCAGCACCTAGCGTGCCGTCGGTCGCCGCAATCAAAATCTCTTTATAAGAAATCGAGAGCGTTGCCTGTACCTGAATAATATGGGCACTGCGCGCCCGCGCTTTGGCGTCTAAGTCTTGTAAAAATGAAATTTTTTCAATGGCCACTGTCTCTGGGATTGGATTCTCAGCAACATATATTTTGGGAGTTGAAACCTTATCGAGATTGATACCACCGCGCGGTGCTCGTCCGCTCTGAAGTGCGACGGCCACATCTCTCGCTTCTAGGATTCGTGATGCTGTGATCTCGGAACTATAAGCAAATCCTTGTTTGTCTCCGACGCAAGCTCTGACGCCAACCCCGGCGTCACGATGATAACTAGCATCCTTAACCTCGCCGTCTTCAAGCGAAAAAGTTTCAGCCTCAGTACGCTCGAAAAACAAATCCCCAAAGTCGACGTCTCCAACGGACAATTCACCGACCAACGGTTCCAAATCATCAACCGTTAACCCGCCCTGCGTCAGGATCGACTCACCTACGGTCTTTAAAAGTGTTGACATTCACTTAGCCCTCTGCATGACAAATGGTGTTATGAGAGAGACTTGGGGATTATCAAAGGATCCTTCAATCCTATAGTCTGTTTTACCGACCTTAATAATTTTTTTACCAAGCGCCTTTTCCACCAAATAGATTGCGCCGCCGACTTGAGGGGCACCAAGCAAAACGGATGCGAGCGGCAAATTATTGGTTAGGGGTATGTCTACTTCCAACTTCTGCTCTAGCTCTTTATTAATCAAATCCGCTCTTCCCGTAAGTTGGAAGTTCGCGGAAGGTCCTTGCATGGTAAGCCCAGGGTCAAATATCAATTCACCATCGGCAATCTTCGCCTCAGCGTTAACCCCGTCAAATGCAACGCCGGGACGAACAAGATCCAAGAAATCCAATCGCAATCGTCTTGTAATCGTATCAATATTTAAAATACCGAATAGACGGAGTACTTCGGCCGAATTGCCCAAATCGAGAAAACGTCCTTTTTCAAGTGACAACTCGATTGTACCTTGGCTTTTCAAGACCGAAAAACCGAGTGGTGAGCCATGCCAACTCAAATTCGATACAAAACGACCATCTTCGGCCTCAAGAATTGCATCATCTTCATTTACCCGTAAGATATTCCCAAGTTGGTCACCTTGTGCCCGTAATAGAAGGGCGCTCTGCGCTCGACCATCCTGATATGCCCAAGCAAACTCCCCTTTGAAGCGCTGGCCCTCTCGATCAAACTCAAGCGTGGTGGCGTCAATTCGTGCCTCACCAGACACTAACTCAGCAGCAAAATCCTGATAACGGATGTCTCCACGTAAAAGGGTGCTGATCCGAATATTCATAGAGGATAGCTGTCCGGGATCGTAATCAAGAAGCGGGTCCTCCCTCGGTGGGTCCAACAACCGACCGCCCTCAGGTAATAGCAATCGTTCCAAGTCTACCGATAATGGTGCATCACCTACGCGACTAACTAGACCGGCGAGGTCTTTACCATTAAAAGATACATTAAACTCCTGTGGTGTAAGCTTAATTGCAGTCTCGCTAACAGCCAAAGGAATATCCCCAAGCAGAAACTCCTCTGTTCGCAATAGCAAGGATAAATTCCCTACACCAGTTCCCAACGCAGGAAGTGTCGTCCAACCAATTAGATCTATTCTTGGCGTGATAACCTCCAGTACGAGTGGACCTGTATTCAGAATTCCACGTATTTCTGTTTTCTCAAACAATTTTACAGCCAATGAAGACCCGCCCGGCTCGCTCGATAACGTGATTTTAATTCGACCAATGGTGTCTGGATCTTTATTGAATGGGTACGGTAGCGCTGTGCCAATTCCCAAGCCGTCCGTTTCAAGTGACAATAGAGACGAGCCGTCCCTTACGCTAGCGGTAAAAGACCATTCACCTGATCCGAATAACTGCTTTTCGGTTAAACCAATTTGTGCGACCTTGGACAAATTAAAGGATTGTATACGCCCCTTCCCAGTTATATCTGTCTCACCATCTAGAACCGTGATACGAGCCTCGACGGGGTCACCGCCCAACCGTCCCGTCAGGACATCTGAATAAAACCCATCATTTAGACGATATTCAGCGCGTCCGTTAACTTGCGTGATCGGCTCATTCAAATTCTCCCATGTCACCGACAAATCCTGTGCTTCCACAAACACAGAGCCCTCCGGAGTTTGTCCAATAGGAATTTCTAAACGGACATCTCCTTTCAGTGGGCCTTCCAACGCAATTTGTGAGCCGAGTGCATCTGGCTTTACGCCAGCCGCGTCGAGAATCTGTATAGCAGTCGAAGCGTCTCCTGCCAGATCACCACGAATATTGATCTGACTACTATATTCAGACGGTTGCCAAGCCACGGCCCGGTTTATAAACAGGCCGCCAAATTTTGATTTCTGGAAGTCAATGCGAGCACGGCGATTGGCAAAATCAACTACACCAGCGCGACCGATAAAAGCAGGCCAATCTGCAAGCGGCTTAAATCTGTAACTCTTCAATGGGAGACGCATGGCTAGTTCACTACGTGTCTGATCCAAATTGGTGCCAAGAGGGGCCGAATACGAAATTCGTCCATTTTCGACAAAAACCTTCTCAATCGTACGATTCAAAAATGAAGCAACCTCACTGTCTAAAACTGAT
>PBZM01000065.1 GCA_002731015.1 Gammaproteobacteria bacterium | reverse complement strand
TTTTTTTGTTGGAAAGGTAGCAGACCGCCAGATAAAAAGGGGTCTCAAGCTTGCCTGCAAGCGCTGCAATCTTTAAAATAGTACAGAAGAGAAAGCTTCTCGAACTTATCTAAAGGATGGATTATGACAGGTGTAGCCATGAGCGAAGTGGCGCGGTCCGCAGATACCTCGCGTCGCAAGTTTTTAGTCGGTGCTACATCAGCACTCAGTGTCATTGGTGCCATTGGCATTGCCACACCATTCGTAGCGTCTTGGAAACCGAGCGCGAAAGCTAAGGCCGCTGGTGCGCCGGTCAAAGTTGATATTTCCAAAATTCGCCCTGGGGAGCAGATTCGAGCTGAGTGGCGGGGCAAGCCGGTTTTCGTACTCCGTCGGACCCCAGAAATGCTGGAGAGCTTGAAGGCCAATACAGATAGAGTAGCAGATCCGAAAAGCGAGAAGCCTCAACAGCCTTCGTATGCTACTAACGAAGGACGTTCTATCAATCCTGAGATTGCAGTGCTGGTTGGGATTTGCACGCATCTTGGTTGCTCGCCTCAATTTCGTCCTGAAGTAGGTGCCTCTGATCTCGGCGATGACTGGCTGGGGGGATATTTCTGTCCATGCCATGGTTCATCATTTGACTTGGCTGGGCGCGTTTACAAGAGTGTTCCCGCCCCTACAAATCTGGTGGTTCCGCCACACTCGTATGAAAGCGATAACGTTCTGATAATCGGGATAGACGAGGAGACTGTGTAATGGGCTTGCGTAAAACTGAGGCGACAGGCTTGATTGGCTGGGTTGACCAGCGTTTATCCATAATGGATGCATGGAATACACACCTTGCGCAGTATTGGGCACCCAAGAACTTTAATATTTGGTACTTTTTTGGATCGCTGGCATTAATAGTCTTGATCAACCAGATCCTGACAGGCATTTGGCTAACTATGAGCTACGAGCCTAGTGCGGAGGGAGCGTTTGCATCGGTGGAGTACATCATGCGAGACGTTGAGATGGGTTGGTTGATCCGTTACATGCACTCGACCGGCGCCTCGGCCTTTTTTGTCGTGGTGTATTTGCACATGCTCCGTGGGATTATGTATGGCTCATATCAGAAGCCTCGTGAATTAATTTGGATTTTCGGCATGGCCATTTATCTGTTACTTATGGCTGAAGCGTTCATGGGATATTTATTGCCTTGGGGACAGATGTCCTATTGGGGTGCTCAGGTCATCGTATCGCTGTTCTCTGCAATCCCATTAATTGGTGCTGACTTGGCTCAATGGATCCGCGGCGATTATCTTATTAGTGGAATAACGCTCAACCGCTTCTTCGCATTACATGTGATTGCACTCCCTCTAGTAATTGCAGGCCTTGTTGTTCTGCACATTTTGGCGCTACACGAGGTGGGCTCAAATAACCCGGATGGGATTGATATCAAAGACACGAAGGATAAGAGTGGCAAGCCCCTCGACGGTATAGCGTTTCATCCGTACTACACCGTCAAAGACACTGTGGGCCTTGCGGTATTTCTGTTCGTTTTCAGCGTGGTGATTTTTTTCTTCCCGGAAATGGGCGGATACTTTCTCGAACACGCCAATTTTGAACCCGCGAATGCGTTGAAGACACCGGAGCATATCGCACCCGTTTGGTATTTCACTCCGTTTTACGCGATGTTACGTGCGATTACCTTTCCAATGTTCGGTCTAGACGCAAAGTTCTGGGGTGTTGTTGTGATGGGTGCTGCAATAGCAATTTTGTTCGTGTTACCTTGGCTCGACCGTAGCGCCGTGCGTTCCATTCGGTATAAAGGTAACCTCTCAAAGGTGATGCTTGTATTATTTTCGATCTCTTTTGTTACGCTTGGAATTCTAGGTGCGCTACCATCAACGCCAGTGCGTACAGCGCTTGCCCAGTTGGGAACCGCGATTTACTTCCTGTTTTTTCTCGCAATGCCTTGGTATACCCGCTGGGAGTCGACTGAAGTCGTTCCGACGAGAGTGACTAAATGAAATTAGCGGTTGCCCTAATTCCAGTATTTGTCTCATCACTAACATTTGCTGCCGGGGGATTGACCTATCCGCTCGAACAAATTGAGCCAGACTACACAGACAAAGAATCATTGCAACGAGGCTTGGCAACATACAGCCACTACTGTATGGGTTGCCACTCACTTAAATATCAGCGTTATGAGCGAACGGCTACTGATCTAGGGATCGACCCGGAAATCATGGTACAGACGATTGTTCCAAGCGATAAGAAGATCGGTGATTTGGGGAGTATAGCCATGCCTCCAAAGGTGGCGGCGGAATGGTTTGGAGCGCCGCCACCTGATTTGACTTTAGTCGCCCGTAAGCGATCACCCGAGTGGGTGTATACATACATGAAGACATTCTACATTGATCCAACACGTCCTCTTGGGGTTAACAACAAGGTTTTTCCAAAAGTTGGAATGCCGCATGTACTCGAGCCACTTCAAGGCCAGCAGCGTGTCGTGTGTCAAGAGTCAACAAGTGGCGACAACCCCATCGCCGGGCCGAATTCAGGTTCAGGACCGCCGTTCATCGAGCGTCAGTGCGACAGTCTAGAGGTGGTTGAGGGTACAGCGCAGCTGTCGGCAGCTGAATACGACAGGGTGATATATGATCTGGTAAACTTCCTTGAATACGTTGGGGAGCCAACTAAAGCTAGGTCTCACAATATTGGTATTTATGTTCTATTGTTTCTCATGCTGTTTTTCGTGTTTGCGTACTTGCTGAAGCGAGAATATTGGAAGGACGTGCAATAAGCGCCATCGAGCCCTATCGATATGAATAGCCGGCTGCTGCCGGCTGTTTTGTCTGTCTTACGGAGATAAAAATAAATATGTCACTTGTTACTAAACGTTCCACAACGACCTTTTTCTCTGATCCGACTGATCACCTCTCACATCGTGTACGGATCGTACTTGCAGAAAAGGGTGTGACAGTTGATATCGTTGATTGTGATCCTGACCATATCCCGGAAGAGGTATCTGAGATCAACCCGTATAATAATCTTCCAACGTTGGTAGATCGCGATCTAGTATTATATGACCCAAACATTACTATGGAATATCTCGATGAGAGATTTCCCCACCCTCCATTGCTTCCGGTCTATCCAGTAGCACGGGCTAACGCGCGGATGTTTTTACATCGGATTGAAAACGAATGGGCTGGATTAATTCGCACTATTGAGCTGGCAAGGCGCAACAACAAGCGATCACCTTCTGCTGCAAAAGAACTGAAGGAGCAGTTGGTTGCGGTAGCTCCAATTTTTGAAGAAATGCCGTATTTCATGAGTGAGGAATTTTCTTTGGTTGATTGCACTTTTGCCCCAATTCTCTGGCGATTGCCGTGTTTGGGTATCGAGCTCCCGGTTAAACAGACCCGTGGACTCCAAGATTATCAGTATCGTATCTTCAATCGTGACGCGTTTCAGGCGAGTCTATCTGAAGCCGAGCGTGAAATGCCACGTAGTTAAATGGCCCTTGGATCCTCACGCTCGTATCTACTTCGTGCTCTTTACGACTGGATTGTCGAGGGAGGCGAGGATCCCTTCGTTATCGTCGATTGTCTGTATCCGGGCGTCCAAGTCCCCGAGAGCCATGTTAAAGATGGACAGATAGTTTTGAATTTGGCTCCTCGAGCACTAAATGGTTGGTCGATGGCGGAATTTGCGGTTGTATTTCAAACGCGCTTCGACGGTATTCCCACTGATATTGTTCTGCCTTACGGGTCGGTTACAGCGATTTACGGGCAAGAGTCTGGTCTTGGGATGGCCTTTGGCCAAGAACCGGGTGGTGTGCCAGAGCTACCTGAAGGTTCAGTGGAAACGCAGAGTCTTGGCAGTAACCAGGATGATAGTCCGACGGAAGCGGATTCAACTAAACGCAATCGACCTGAACTTCGAATAGTCAAATCTGACAATTAGTCGATGTACTCGAATACCCTTACGATTCGCTTTACGCCACGGACTGTACTGACTAAGTTTTCGACGGCGGTAGCCTCAGTTTTTGAGACGAACCCCATTATGTAAACGATACTATTCTCTGTTGTGGTCAGGGTTCTTTGGTAAACATCGCGCCCGAGGTCTCTTAGGATTAATGCTTTAACTTGGGTTGAAATAGTTAGATCATTTATTTCAGAAATGACGGTTGCTTTGCCTGCAATCTCTAGCTGGTTAATTACCCGCACAATACCGCGATGTTGAGTGGCAACTTTCTCGGCAATTTGTCTAGCATTTTCTGATGGTACTTGCCCGGCGACCAGAGCAACACCGTTGTAAACCTTTACGTTAATGTTACTCAATTTAAGCTCTTGTGAAGCTTTTTTAAGATTGACAGCGATTGTTACTTCAGCCGTTTCGTCATCGATAAATTGCCCAGCAGTCCGACTACCTCGATTATCCAAAATTGGTTCTGACATCGTCGAATCTATTACTGTTGCACATCCCATTATCAGACCCATCAAAAGTATCACAAGACTTGCGGAAATACGCATCATTAACTCCTTTCGTTAGCCGAAAATTTGCAGATCGATTAGGTCATTCAAACAGTGAATTAGCACCAAGTGATGCTCCCTTACCGTCGGAGGATAGTCGGAGTCTACTCGAATCTCGACGTCCCCGTAATTCAATAATGTGGATATTTCGCCACCGTCACCGCCGGTAAGAGCTACAATACGAAGTTCCTGTTCATGAGCTACATTAACTGCTTGCTTAAAACTCGCGTCGGTCTCAGTGCTTGACATTACAAGCAAGCAATCGCTTGTCTTACCAAGTGCTTTTATCTGTCGCGAATATTTTTCAGAACTCGATTCGTCGTTATGTGAGCTGATCAAAGTAGTATCTGCATTCAAGGATATGGCAGGAAGTCCCGGCCTGTCTCGTTCGAAACGATACATGAGATGTGATGCAAAAATTTGCCCAATAAAAGCCGTTGAACCATTCCCGAGGACAAGAATTTTTCCATCATTCAATATGCAATCTGTGAGTTGCTGCCCTGCTGTTACTATTTGCGGTATGAGAGCTGAGCTTTTTTGAAGGACATCTGTTGCCTTTGCGATACGTATCGCTATGCGCTCCTTTAGAATTTCGTCACTCGGCATGTGATAAGTCCGGTTGAAGAAGTGACGGGAGTGGCTTCCAAAGATCAACATTGATCTTCTGATCTTCGGAGATCCGGACATTTGAGAGTTGCCGATGAATGAGAGAGTCTGCGCCAAGAGTTAAATATCCTGTTTCTCCGTGGAAAGAGGTGGATCCACCGAATCCAAGCTGTATAGCCATTCGCATTGCATCAACGCCGATGGCTACTAGTGAGCCAAATACACCTTGCGCATGTTGCCTCGAAATCATTTCATCTTTGGCTGTTGTCCCTAAATCCCAGGGCGTCGCTATTACGTTTGTATTTTTGAAATCCTCCGCAATGTCTGAGAGATCGGACCTGTAGGCGCCGATCAGAAAAACCCGGGTATCTTCGAGATAGTAAAAATCGAGCAGAGGTCGTATTTGTTGCGCACGTTTGGGATCTGTATGGACGATAATTGCGGACATGTCTTGGCGAATTCGTGGCGTATGCTCTAGCTGAAGTCCTAATATTTTGGAAAGCTTGCGGCGCCGATTATTGCTATCTGAAATACCAAATGCTTTAGTTATTGCTATTTCCGGTTTCTTTTGATCCAAAACGAATATCCCGGCAGTCGACCCCCCTATGATCTCTGTATGGTTATGAGCTGCTTCGGCGGTTCGTGTTCCAAGAGTTGAGTCGTCATGAAACACAACTATCCGTGGTAGATCCATCTCGCGCGCAATTTGATTCACCGCGGACTTGGCGTCGTCTTCAACAGCTAGACTTAGACTATAAACGGGGGATTTCAACGCAAGTTTATTGGTGGGTACACGATTAAGTGCTAACACTGGGACGTCGGGTTGTGTCTGCAAAAATGACGTGACTCTCTCCTTTTGCAATGGCCCGATGACGAACTCAGTGACTGAGGATCGCCCCATCTGAGCGAGCATATTTGCCGTTAGGGACTCACTGTCGATAATGGTAAGTGCGATCCCCAAGTCTGGACGATGTTTGTGATACTCATATAAAATCCCATCACGGATGGCCCGTCCTGCGTTTGCTAGATCGCCAGATAGAGGTAGGATTACAGATATTTTAAAGTCCGTAGGTGGCTCAGCGTCAGTTAGGAAGTCATAGTCAGAAAGATTTGCTTCCAACAGTGGGTGATTGTGATGCTTTCGCAACCATCGAGAGACTGAATCTAAGTTCCTCGTTGTTTTAAGCTGAAGGGCGTGCGCCATACCTGCAAGAAGATCAGTGCCGACGCTCAAATCCGAGAGAATTCTTTCGGGTAATTGTTTTAGCTTCTCTAGAATTTCCTTTGTGGCGACGACCAAAGTTTCTGATTCAATATATCGTAGCCTTTCCGCATCGAATCGCAGTGCAGCAATTTCCATGTTTAATAGTCGGTACGCGCTAGCTTTGATTTGTAATATGTCAGCACGCTGATTTGTTGAGAGAGTCCGAGGATCTACTCCATTAATTGTAAGAATTGCTGATTCAGGTTGATTTTGTGACAGCAATTTCGCTGCGGTCTCAATCGGAACATTTGTGAGAATTGCAGTTGGACGCTCATAAATGAATGGTTTCGATGTCTCATCAATAGGTTGGGTTGAGGGCCCATTTTCGACGGTGGTATGTGCCTCAATTTTATCTCGAGACGATTTCGGTAGGATCGTGGGCGGAGGCTCGATCTTTGATTTTTTATTGATTTTTGTCGCTTGTTCGCGGACGAAGGGCGACAATTCTGTCCGAGCAATCTCTCGCGAACGACGATTCCAATCGATTTGTTCAGGTAATGATGGTTTGATCGCGACGTCGGTAGCTACTTGCCTAGGTAATGACGGTTCGATCGCGACGTCGACAGCTGCTTGCTTTTTAGGACTCGATGTATGCATTTTCTCCGTAGTGGGTATCTCAGCTACTGGCGGCTTTACTTGTTGCTGACAACCGACTAGCAAAACAAGCGCCGCTAAACCGCTTGTTTTTAGGGTAAGTTTTCGTGCAGGCTTATTGCGTAACAACAAATCGGTGCTCATAGTGTCACAAGATAGTTTAACCACTACTTTACCACCTGCGCTTTACGTTGTCGCAATGCCGATTGGTCAAAGGGGTGATCTCGCTCCACGAGCCGTGGAGATTTTGTCTCGAGTCGATGTAATTTTAGCTGAGGATACGCGGGTAAGTCGGCAGATCTTAAAATCGGTTGGGGTCTCAACGCGGATGGTATCGTTCAATTCTCATTCTGAGCCTGGCAAGGCTGAAAAAGTTATTCAATCCCTCGAGAAAGGCGAATCCCTTGCGCTTATTTCCGACGCTGGAACCCCGGCAATCAGTGATCCAGGAGGCTTTGTTGTCAGACGGGTTATCGAATACGGCTATTCCGTGATTCCTGTTCCTGGTCCATGCGCATTAACAGCAGCGTTATCTGTAAGCGGGTTTCCTTCCGCACCCCTACACTTCTTTGGGTTCCTTCCGACTAAACCCAGTGCTCGGGATCAAGAGCTTGAGACCGCACTGGCTTGTGCGGGTACGTTAATTATCTATGAGGCTCCGCATCGAATTGTGGACTTAGCCAAACGTCTGGATGCAAAGGCAGTAGGGCGCAGTGTCCTATTCGCCCGTGAACTGACAAAAACACATGAACAACTAATTCGTATCACCGCGGGACAATGCGAGAGTTGGTTTATTGATAACCCTGATCGAATCCGTGGAGAATTCGTGGTTGTGCTGGGCCCCTCAAAAACACAGCGATCTAGTTGTGAGGTCGCAGCAGAAAAACTCCTTGTTATGCTTGCTCGAGAACTTCCACCTTCGAAAGCGGCTGCGCTTACCTCTGAAATTACTGGAATTCCAAAAAGAACGTTATATCCTCAATTGACCGGCAAGTCAGAAGTGTAGACACTAATGTCGAGTTAGCCAGGCAATCGCTGCTGTTTAACAGGAGAGGAAAGTCCGGGCTCCTCGAGGCAAGGTGCCAGGTAATACCTGGGAGGCGTGAGCCTACGGAAAGTGCAACAGAGAGCAGACCGCCGACTCAGTCGGTAAGGGTGAAAGGGTGCGGTAAGAGCGCACCGCGTCAGTGGTAACAGTGATGGCATGGTAAACCCCACCTGGAGCAAGACCAAATAGGAGTCCGTTCGGCGTGCCTCGCGTTGGATTCGGGTAGGTCGCTTGAGCATTGCGGTGACGTAATGCCTAGATGAATGATTGTCCAAGACAGAACCCGGCTTATCGGCTAACTCAAATATTTTTCACTTGGTTTCACTCCTTTTTTTCAATTTAAAGCACGCTTTTTCGTTTCCTTTCAAAATTAATTAATGCAGATAATACAGTCACTTAGTGATTGGATTAAATAATGAATTCCAGAGTCTGGTTATTCTACCCAGGTTGTAATTTGACTGTCTTCAAGTGGGTAAATAAAGTTTATTTGTGGGAAAAAGTGGAGAGTTGTGGGTATTTTGAAATTACGTACCTAAAACTCTGCAGGGAGAAGACAGTGTTTCGCGGGATCAACCCGATCAACTTGGATGTCAAAGGGCGGGTCGCATTACCGGCAAAATATCGTACTCGCGTGACAGATCGCTGCGACGGTCATATGGTCGTTACAGTTCATCCGTTCGACCGCTGTTTACTGCTTTATCCGCTCGCTGATTGGGAACTGATTGAGTCTCAAGTCAATGCGCTTCCAAATTCATCGAGTCGTCAGGCTCGACGACTTCAACATCTGATGGTTGGTTATGCAACCGAGGTTGACCTTGATGCCGCGAATCGTCTTCTTCTCCCGGCAACGCATCGTGATCATGCTGAGCTTGAGAAGCATCTAATTCTTGTTGGTCAGGGCCAAAAGTTCGAAATTTGGAGTGAGGCGCGTTGGACATCGATAACAGAAACATACCTCAGCGAATCATTTGATGAGGATGCCTCTGTCGAACTAATTAATTTGTCGCTATAAGGGGGGTCGATGGATCACATACCAGTGCTACTTCATGAAGCACTGAACGGTCTATGTGTTAAACACGATCGAGTGTATCTAGATTGTACTTTTGGCCGTGGCGGTCATTCGCAGGCGATATTAGCAGCCTTAGGTAAGTTTGGGTGTTTGATTGGTCTGGACCGCGATCCTTCTGCTGTATCTGTCGGGATGAAATTGGCCCTTAAAGATCCACGTTTTCGGATGATACATACCGCCTTCTCAAAATTAGAAGTTGCTCTTGATGACCTGGGCATAGAGCGCGTTGCAGGAATCCTGCTAGATCTAGGGGTCTCTTCGCCACAGCTTGATCAAGCCCATCGAGGTTTCAGTTTCCAAGAAGATGGGCCACTTGATATGCGGATGGACCCAACAACCGGCGAGTCGGCCGCTGAGTGGGTAGCGCGAGCCGACACCGCAGAGATTGCGCAAGTGCTTTGGGTGTTTGGTGAAGAGCGATTCTCACGTCGGATCGCTCGGGCGATTGTTGAAGCGCGAGCGACTAGACCGATTCAGACGACTGCGCAGCTCGGCAAGATTATTAGCGATGCTCAGCCTATTAAGGATCAAAAAAAGCATCCAGCAACCCGCGCATTTCAGGCAATCCGTCTTCATATTAACGGAGAGTTGATGGAGGTTGAGCGAGGTCTAGCTGCGGCCATGAATCGGCTTGAAATTGGTGGTCGGTTGGCAGTTATCTCGTTTCATTCGCTTGAGGATCGTCTCGTAAAGCGGACATTACGAGACGCGTCGCGGCTTCCTCTAGGTGATCCAAGGATGCCTTTACCTAGCAATCTTGCGAAACCAAAATTACGGCTCGTGGGTAAGGCTATCAAGGCTGGTCCAGAGGAGCTGCAGACGAATCCTAGAGCACGAAGCGCTGTTCTTCGAGTAGCAGAACGGACTGAGGCAGCCTAATGCAGTGGTTCCATCGTTCAGATATCTGGTTATTCCTTCTGTTGGGTGTCTCAATCCTGATTACTTCGGTATTCATCATTGATAGTGCATATCAGACGCGCCAGATGTATTCGGAGTTGCAAGAACTGAGATCCGAAAGAGATCGACTCATGATCGAGTGGGGGCGGCTGATGCTGGAACGCGGCGCTGTATCTGCTGACATGCGCATCGATGCAATGGCGCGCTATAGCATGTCACTTGGTGCGGCGAGTGCTGACAGGTTGGTACTGATGGAGAGGTCGCAGTGAGTGCAAAGAAAAGGCAGGCATCTAGTCGCTGGCGGCTGTGTTTTATTGGCGTAACGCTTAGTTTATTGGCGATGACTGTATGCGGACGTTTGGTTTGGCTGCACGTTCTCGAGACAGGGAATCTGCGGGACATCAGCGATGAGATCACAATTCGTTATCAGAAGATACCAGCTTATCGAGGTATGATTACGGACCGCTTTGCCCAACCGCTAGCGATCTCGACCCCAGTCGCTGCGGTCGCTGCACGTCCCCAAAAACTTACAGATTCCTCTTGGCCTGAGAGACTAGCGCCTCTGATGGATACTAATGCAGATAGTTTGCGTGATCGTGTAGCGAAGAGCGTATCACCATTCTTGTATCTCTCACGTTATGTAACGCCAGAGCGAGCTAATCAAATTGAAGCACTTGGGGTAGAGGGAATCGAGGTACTCCGCCAATTCCGTCGTTTTTATCCCGCCGGTGAGGTCGTTGCTCACTTGGTTGGTTTTACAAATATCGACGACAGCGGTCAGGAGGGTCTTGAGCTTTCATTTAACGATTGGTTGTCTGGCAAGGACGGCTTGCGGCATGTGCTGCGTAATCGCCGCGCGAACGTCGTACGTTACGTGAGCGCAGATCAGGAGGTTAGGCAAGGACAGGACCTACGATTGTCAATAGATCTTCGATTGCAATATCTAACTTATAGAGCATTGAAAGAGGCCGTAATGCGTGCGCGGGCAGCCGGCGGGAGTGCAGTACTGGTTGATGCTTTGACTGGCGAGGTGATCGCGTTAGCTGCACAGCCAGCTTTTAATCCCAATGACATATCCACTCGACAACCTGAAAAAGTTCGTAATCGTGCGGTGACTGATTTAATGGAGCCAGGATCACCGATCAAACCTTTCACGGTAGCTACCGCGATTGATCTGGGACTAATAGATCCAGAAACGTTAATCGATACGTCCCCCGGACGAATGAATGTTCAAGGTCATGTGATTAGTGATATGCGTAACTATGGTGAAATCGACGTATCTAAGGTGATTGCAAAGTCTTCAAACGTAGGGGCTGCTAAGATTGCACTGGTCATGGAACCGTCAGCTTTACGTGACCGATTAGCTCGTCTCGGTCTTGGCCAGCCGACGGCGATAGGATTTCCTGGGGAAGAGGATGGATTTCTTCCGAGTTACGAGACTTGGAGGGACATGGATAGGGCTGCATTGTCGTACGGCTACAATCTAAATATAACGACGATTCAGTTGGCACAGGCATATAGCGTATTTGCGAACGAAGGCATTCTTCAGCCCCTGACTCTGTTATCGGAGGGTATTACCCCGAAACCAGTTCGGGTGTTCAAAAAAGAGACCGTTCGGAAAGTTCTACCTATGCTTCGGGCGGCAACTGAAGAAGGCGGGACAGCCCGTCGTGCCCAGATACCTTTGTACCACGTTGGGGGAAAAACAGGGACGACTATGAAATATGCTGACGGTTCCTATGCGAGCCGTCGGTATATTTCGAGCTTTGTGGGCCTTGCCCCAATCGCTGATCCTAGGTTTGTGATGGCAATTTCGATCGATGATCCGAGATCGCAGCAATATTTCGGTGGTCAGGTGGCAGCTCCCGTATTTGCAGATGTGATGGATGATGTTATGCGAATCTATGACATTAGGCCCGATAAGCTAGATCAGTCTTTGTTGGCACAGGGGTTCGATTGATGCGTCTTGATGATTTGCTATCCAAAATCGGCCTATATGGTGAGTACCCATCTGGCGTCGAAATTATTGATATGGCACTAGATTCCCGACAGGTTACTGATGGCTCTTTGTTTCTGGCGATTCAGGGCTCAAACGGACATGGTCTGGACTATATCGATGAAGCTATCACAAACGGCGCTGTAGCTGTTCTTTACGATCAGTGGTCTGGTGAGATTCCGATCGATATCCCAGCACTAAAGGTGAAGGGACTAAGGACTCACATTGGGTATTTGGCTAATATTTTCTACGAATATCCATGCCAAGGCCTACATATCATTGGCGTAACTGGTACGAATGGAAAGACCACAACGGTTCATTTAATCGCTCAGCTAATAGAGCGTCTCGGATATAAGGTTGCTCGTATAGGCACTTTGGGTGTGTCGGTCGGTTCGCACAAGTTGGTTAGTTTAGATCGAACCACCCCAGATGCAGTTAGCCTCTTTAAGATATTTTCTGAGCTTCAGTCTCTTGAGGTTCAGGTGGTCGCAATGGAAGTTTCATCGCACGCTCTTGACCAATATCGCGTTCATGGAATTCCTTTTGAAGTTGCGGTCATGACCAATCTAACGCGCGATCATTTAGATTATCACGGTGATATGGATTCTTATGGCCGTGCCAAGGCTCGCTTATTTTATGATTTCAATATTCGCTACGCAGTTCTGAATTCAGATGACGTGTTTTGTAAAAAACTGGCTGACACATTGTCCAATAAGGAGGTGGTCACGTTCGGGAATACGGCTGACGATTTCAGGATTCAGTGCATCGAACCCACTTCGACTGGATCGCGGATAAGCCTCTTGGTACGCGGTGTGACTTGCAGTCTTGTGCTTCCGTTACTTGGTGAGTTTAACGTTCAGAATGTTCTCGCAGCGGTAGGGGCAGTCACCGCTATTAAACCGCAAAGGACTGATGATGTTTTGGCTCTCCTAAACCAGTTGGAAGTAGTACCGGGTCGTATGGAATGGTTCAAGACGGAAGAGTCTGCAACCGTGGTCGTCGACTATGCGCACACACCAGACGCGTTAGAGAAGGCACTAAACACCTGTCGTAGTCACTGTCCCGGAGAAATTTGGTCTGTCTTTGGATGCGGGGGGGGAAGAGATTCGGGCAAACGGCCCTTGATGGGCCGAATTGCTTCTGAATTATCTGATCATGTAGTGCTCACTTCTGATAATCCAAGATTTGAGTCACCACTTCATATCATCGGAGAGATCAGGTCTGGCATGACGCAGACCCCGATTCTTGAAGAAGTTGATCGATCAAAGGCGATCCAATTCGCAGTCAAGACAGCCACTGCGAATGATTATATATTGCTTGCTGGTAAGGGGCATGAGAACTACCAAGTTATTGGTCAGAGGACGGAGTCTTTCTCAGACCGTATTGAAGTCACCCGTCTTTTAATGCGCAACTATCGTGGAGCTCAACATGCTTCCTAGCGATTTGGGGGATTTGGCTCAGTATCTCAATGTATCCTCTCATGGTTCAGTACCTATCTCTGGATTTGCTATCGACAGTCGCAAGGCTGTCGCCGGTGATCTCTTTGTGGCTCTTGTCGCCGATCGCGATGGCCATGATTACATAAATAGCGCCGCAAAAAATGGGGCGGTAGCTGCGCTCGTCTCAAAACCCACTGACTTGATTCCCTCGATCTGTGTGGAAAATACAGAGCGTGCGTTGGGTGATCTTGCGCATTCGATTCGCGCCACTTATCAAGGCGATGTTTTTGCGCTGACGGGTAGTCAAGGTAAAACCAGTACCCGGGGCTTTCTGGCTTCGATCCTTAGACAGATGGCAGTGCGCTTTGGCTACCACGATATTCTCGTAACTGAGGGGAACCTAAATAATCATTTAGGCGTACCACTAACAATGGCCCGTCTCAGACCACATCATCCATTTGCGTTATTCGAGCTCGGCGCGTCTGCAATTGGAGAGGTTGCAAATCTTGCCGCCATGGTTCGTCCAATAATCTCAGCCCTCTTAAATGCCCGCAATGCGCACCTTCAAGGCTTTGGTTCGATAGATGGTGTCATTCGGGGAAAGGGAGAAATCATTGATTACACAGATCCCAATGGAACAGTTGTCCTGAACAGCGATGAGCCTACCTTTGATTGCTGGTTAGAACGCGCCGGTAATCGAAAAGTGATAAGTATCGGACGAAAAAAGGCTAATGTTTGCTGGTCACCTAAATCAGCGCAGCAGGTATCCCTTCAATTTGATAGCGGAAAGATTACCGTTTGCCTTCCAACGCTTGGGTATCATTTTATGGAAAATGCCGCCGCCGCTTCGGCCATGGCCCTAGCTGCTGGGGCTACAGCCGACGAAATTCATTTAGGCCTTGAAACTGCAGTGATTGAACCTGGTCGTATGACACCAAGACGACTCGGTAATTGTTTGTTGATTGATGACACCTATAACGCGAATCCTGACTCAACTCGCGCTGCGATTGATTGGCTCTCCAAACAAGGAGGTATGAAAATTTTGGTGGTAGGAGGCCTCAGTGAACTGGGTGATGCTTCTTATTCTGAGATGAAACAACTCGGAGCTTACGCAAAAGAAAAGGGCATTGATCGATTGATCGCCACGGGCTTAGCAGATCCAATCGCTGATGGATTTGGTCAAGATGCCGTTTATGTGAGATCACATGACGAGGTCAGCGATTATTTACAAGGCTCTATTTCCTATGCTGATGTCATTCTCGTTAAAGGTTCGCGATCAGCGCAGATGGATCGTGTCATTGATGCGCTGATATTGAAGCAGGGGAGGCATTAACAGTGTTGCTTGTACTAGCCGATTATCTTAGTAGCCTTGAATCCAGTTTTGCCGTTTTCCAGTACCTTACGCTACGTTCAATTTTAGGAGTTTTGACCGCACTTCTCACCGCTCTGCTTGTGGGTCCTTGGGTTATTCGCTCTCTGGAGAATCGTCAGATCGGACAGTCGGTAAGGCTTGATGGTCCCCAATCGCATTTCTCAAAACAGGGTACGCCTACGATGGGTGGCGTACTTATCTTGGTTTGTATCACGACTTCAACCCTTTTGTGGGCCGATTTGACGAACGTGTACGTCTGGATCGCTTTATTGGTGATGCTCGGATTTGGAGTGATCGGATGGATTGATGATTGGAGAAAAGTAGTCTTAAAAGATTCTAGAGGGCTTTCTGCGAAATCTAAATATTTGGGTCAGTCACTTATCGGAATTGTGGCCGCAATCGTGTTGTATCAGATTGCCAAAACGCCAGACGAGACTACACTTCTTGTCCCGTTCTTTAAGGATCTGTTGATTCCGTTGGGATTTGGCTATGTTATTCTGGCCTACTTTGTCATCGTAGGAACGTCCAATGCGGTCAATCTGACGGACGGACTCGACGGCTTAGCCATTTTACCTACTGTTTTAGTCGCAAGCGCTCTTGGCGTTTTTGCCTATCTAACAGGGAATGCGATTTTCTCCCAGTATCTCTTCATTCCCTACATACCAGGAACCGGTGAGTTGGTTGTCTTTCTGGGCGCCATGGTGGGTTCTGGTCTTGGATTTCTCTGGTTCAACACGTACCCCGCACAGGTATTCATGGGTGATGTGGGTGCGCTATCGCTAGGAGCTGCCTTGGGAACCGTTGCGGTTATGGTGCGTCAGGAATTAGTGCTGTTCATCATGGGGGGCATCTTCGTACTGGAAACGGTGTCTGTGATGATGCAAGTAGCGAGTATGAGACTCACTGGCAAAAGGCTTTTCCGCATGGCCCCAATCCATCATCACTTTGAACTGAAAGGATGGCCTGAACCACGGGTTATAGTTCGTTTTTGGATTATCTCGGTAATGCTCGTTCTTGTCGGTCTGGCGACTCTGAAGTTGAGGTGATTCATGGCTTTGATCGCGACAACTAAACGCCTTATTCTTGGCGCCGGACCGACCGGACAGGCAGTTGCACGCCATTTTCAGACCCTTGGGATTCGGTTCGAGGTTGCAGATACGCGTACCTCGAAAACATTGAAAGCTGAATTTCATAACGAATTTCCCGGAGTGAAAACTTATTTTGGACCCCTGAAGACAGAGTATTTAGATCAGTTTGAAGAGATCGTAGTGAGTCCCGGCGTTGCGCCTTCAACCGATGGGATTAGTAATACACATTCACACCTGATTAGTGATATCCAGGTGTTCCGCCGGGCTTGGCCCGAGCATCAGTCGTTGGTCGCCATTACTGGATCAAATGCAAAATCAACTGTGACATACCTCGTTGCTGAGATTTTAAAAGCTGACGGTAGGGATGTTCTGGTCGGCGGTAATTTGGGACCGCAAGCTCTTGATTTATTACCACACCGCAAGGATCAGTCGATAGCCGTTCTCGAACTATCCAGTTTTCAACTCGAACGCACACGTGGATTGAGAGCAACTGTGGCGACCTGTCTGAATATGTCCCCAGACCATCTTGACTGGCACGGATCAATGATTGCTTATCATCGCGCTAAGCATCGGATTTTTGAGGGTGTGGGCGCGGTAGTGGTAAATGCCGAAGACCCGCTTTCGCAACCACTTGTTCCCGATCAGACACCGGTCATCAACTTCGCTTTACAAAATTCTGACTTTCACCAATTTGGTCTAATCCTGGTCAACGATACCACATGGATTTCACTGGGTGCAGATCCTTGGATGCCTGTTAATGCGCTTTCTAATCCGGGCAGGTACATGATTCAAAATACTATGGCAGCTTTTGCGATATGCCATCTCTTAGGCGTCAGTAAGCAGGTGGCAGTGGAGGTAATTGAAGCATTTCGTGGACTGCCGCATCGGATGACAGAAATTCCAGGTTTTCGAGGTATCCGTTTTATCAACGATTCCAAGGGTACAAATACAGGCGCGTCAGCGACCGCGGTGCGAAGTGTCTGCACAAATGGTCGGTTGTTTCTTTTAGCGGGGGGCGACAGTAAAGATGCCGATCTCGGTCCATGGGCTAAGGTTGTTAAAGAGTATTGCTATCACGTTTTTGTATATGGCAAGGATCGTGACCGATTCGCGGCGATTCTAGGCCCTTACGCAACCGTTGTTGAGACGCTCGATCATGCGTTTGAGGGTGCCGTTTCTCATGCTTCCGACGGTGACGTTGTTCTCTTAAGCCCAGCTTGCGCGAGCTTTGACCAATTTTCGAGCTATAAAGAACGGGGTCATCACTTTAGGCATCTTGTGGAGACAAATTGTGAAACTTGAGATTCGTCGTTCGGATTTTATGCCCTTAGGAGTTCCAGACATTCACTTTATTCTGGCAGCGTGCATA
>PBZM01000064.1 GCA_002731015.1 Gammaproteobacteria bacterium | reverse complement strand
GCCCGTGATCTTAAGATAGCGGTTTTCGGAGCGATATGGTGTCCACTGGTCAGTCTTGTTATCGCATTTTCACTACGGCCACTTCTGGACTTGAACCCAATTCAATGGAGCGTTTTCTTGCTATTCGCAGCACTCCCACCCGCTGTACTTTGCTTCATGTTGGCTGAACAATACAAACAAGAACCGACCCGGGTCGCTTCGATCGTTTTAATTGGAAACATAGCGGCGATCATATGGATCCCCTTTGCGCTCGCCATGGCGCCTCCTACTTAGCGGACGAGCGAATCTTAGAGTAGTCAAAATCAGCCCCTGGATCGACTTTGCGCCCAGGAGCGATATCACGGTGGCCAACGATATGTTCATTGGGGATTTCATAGGTCACGCAAAGTCGATCGCATATGCTGGAAAGTGAGCGATATTGTTCTTCTGTAAATGGTCCCTCTTCCTGGCCTATCAATTCAATCCCGATACTAAAATCATTACATCTGGCCCTTCCCTGAAAATCCGACTCACCGGCATGCCAGGCACGCTTATCGAAAGCGACAGATTGATAGACCGTGCCGCCACGCCCAATTACCAGATGAGACGAGACGCGAACTTCTCTCAATTTCTCAAAAAAAGCGTCGGCTTCGTTATCTAACAACCCCTGAAAGAACGCCATGACGGGCAAAGGATTAAATGAATTAGGTGGTAAAGCGATCGCGTGAATTACAATTAAATCGATGGTATCGCTCGGTCTCTCATCGAAATGTGGACTCGGAATCCACAGAGCGTCAGAAAAGCGATGATTCTTCATAGCACAATAGGGGCCCAACTTGGTACATTACATCCTTTAGAATTGGATGACACTGTGACCGCTTTACCTCTCATCGTCGGATTTGGCGGCATCAATGCCGCGGGCCGGAGTTCGGACCATCAGGCATTTAGACGCCTCATCATGGACGCCCTCGCGTCATCTGAGAGAACTCGCACCATTAACCAAATAGGCGCGCTAACCGGGATGGGGACAAAACTCTCTCCCACCGACAGTCAAGCGTACCATATCCTCAACAACACACTCATCCGAAGGATTCATGAGGATTGGTTTGATCCCGACGACGTCCCTCTCCATAGGCTGGGCTATACAAAAGATCCAGTCTCGATCTGGCTGAACCCGCTGCAAGCGCCAAACCCACTTCCCCTCGGCTGGCGTATCGGACGTAAAGAAAATCGACAAACGGAATACATCATCGAAGCCGGAGACGTACTGAAGCCATCTACGAAGAAACTGTCTGTCCAGGCCGCAGGAATGGCACCTACTGGTTTTCGTCCAGACATGTTTTACCCGTCTCGGAACCATCCTCGAACCCTGCAACTTGCCCTATTCGCGCTCTCTGATTGCTGGCTGAGTTCGGGCCTAAAGTGGCATCAGATTAAGCAACATATTGCCCCAAATCAGGTTGCTGTATTTGCAGGCTCCTCAATTGGGCAAATGGATAATTTAGGGTTCGGGGGCATGTTGAAAAGTGCTCTTGTCGGCAAACGCACAACATCAAAGCAGTTGCCGCTAGGATATCCACAAATGCCCGCAGACTTCGGTAACGCCTACGTATTGGGAAGTCTCGGAAGATCTGGTGCGAACATGGGAGCCTGCGCAAGCTTTCTCTACAACCTCCACCATGCCGTTGACGGTATACACGAGGGGCGTTACAAAGTTGCAATCGTCGGAGGAGCGGACTGTCCTATCACACCTGAAGTGATCGAGGGTTTCCGTGCTATGGGGGCCCTCGCTGAGGACCAAGGATTACGTGAACTTGATGGCCTTAGCGACAGCGATACACCTGATTATCGTCGAACCAGCAGACCGTTCGGTATCAACTGCGGTTTCACAATTGGAGAATCGAGTCAGTATGTAATTTTGATGGACGATCATTTAGCTGTAGAACTTGGCGCGACCGTTTACGGCTCAATTCCAACCGTGGCTAGCCACGCTGATGGTGGTAAGCGAAGCATCTCTACGCCGGGTGCGGGCAACTATCTTACCGTCGCCCAAGCCGCAGCCAGCATCCACGATCTGCTCGGCAAAGACGTACTCGCGCACGAAACTGTTGTTCAAGCTCACGGAACGAGTACCCCGCAAAATCGCGTCACCGAATCGGATGTCTTATCACGAGTTGCGCGAACCTTTGGTGTGGAAAACTGGGCTGTTTGTGCGGTTAAAAGTCAACTTGGCCACTCGCAAGGGACCGCAGGTGGCGATCAGTTAGCCATCAGCCTCGGTACCTTTGCATCACAGATCACTCCCGGAATCCAGACGACAGACGCGGTTGCTCCAGATGTGGTCCAAGATGGCTTGGATTTTGTCTTTAAATCCAGAGAACAACGCGTATCAGCGGCGCTCATTAATGCCAAAGGGTTTGGAGGCAACAACTCAACCGCAGCCATCCTATCCCCGGAGGCAACTGCGTTACTTCTCAAGTCTCGCCACGGCGAGATTAATTTTCTGGGCTCAGATAAAGTTCAAGCCTTGCAGGAACGCTACCGGCATAAGATTGATCGTGGAACCATTGAGATTCTCTACAATTATGGGGAAGGCATTGTCGAAGGACCAGATCTAGGGATGACTATAAAGTCGATCTCAGTACCGGGATTTGGCGCAGAAATGCCACTCGATTACGCAAAAACAAAATACTCAGACTTGATCAAAACTAAAGCTCCATCCCAAGAATAAGTGCATCTTCGCGGCCATCTTTGGTCGGATAATACTGCCGGCGTCGGCCTATTTCGTTAAACCCTTGGCTTAAATACATTTGGATCGCCGGTTGATTTGACTCCCGGACTTCCAAAAATATCTGTCGCGCACCCTGGCCCCGTGCATCCTCAACCAAGTATCTCAGCATTTGGCTACCCAACCCTCGGTCTTGTAGGTGGGGTTCAACAGCGAGGTTTAAAATATGCGCTTCATCTAATGTGATCGATAGAAATGCCTGTGTTACATGCCTGAGCTGACCAACAAGTTCACCTAACCAGATTCGATATTGAACAGACCTGCAACCGCTGATGATTGCACGCGACCACGGAAACTCGTATGCGCGCGCCTCCAGTTCGCACACAGCATCCAGATCATTGTCACTCATCAATCTGAAGGAAAGGCTATCGATATTAGACACAGTGGTAATTTTGAATCGTCCGCCACGCCGCTCGCTTTGCATCACCAGACACTGTCATTTCATCAAGCGCGGGTAGCATCAGAGCGTCAGAAAATATGATGGATAGGTCAAGAGATGAGCCAGATAATACTATTAAGGGCTCTTGAGCGCGTGTTTCGGCCCATCTTCTGTGCAACCACGCATCTAGGGCCTCGTGAGCTTGCGCCTCGCTCTGATCTCTGAAACCAGCGATTGGCCAATGAAAATACTGCCAATCAGCACCACTGTGCTCTGGCGAAAGAATTCTCATCAAGTCCTGACAGATTCCCGTTAGCCGACCTTCCAGCAAACCCCCGGCCCAAACAGGAAGCTCGCACGCCATGAGTGTATTTGCTGTAACAGCACTGACCACAGAAAACTCCAGTGACTCTTTTTTAATTGGCCCACTGGGTACATTTTTCTCGGCGGCTATCGGTACCTCAACCAACTCGTCTATTCGGGGCGAATAGACCTTTATATCAATGTCAACGTCTGCCGAACCTTGGTCAGGTTCCGCAAGACGTTCTACAACCTTACCCTCCCGGTGTGCTTCGGTTTTGGTTTCCTTTGCGGCCACCAAAAATTCAGAGGATACTCGATTTCGAGAAACGACGACCGGGATACCCATCGCGTCCAGAATTCTCCTCGATTCATCTGGCGATAGCGTCTGCATCATATCCCTTCAGATTTTTGAGGGTGCCGCTTCTTTAATGGCTTTTCAATCAAATTGAGCGCATGGAGGTATGCTTTCGCCGAGGCGACAATGATATCGGTATCAGCACCCAAACCATTGACGATACGACCCGACTTCTCAAGACGAACAGTAACTTCACCCTGCGAATCTGTGCCAGTCGTGATAGCGTTCACTGAATACAGTTGGAGATCACTGCCCGATTTTGCGACTGATTCTATCGCCTTGTAAACAGCATCAACCGGTCCATCTCCCTCTGCTTCTGCGTCGATATCTGACCCATCTACCCGTAACTTCAAATTCGCTATAGGCGCAACGCCCAGTTTAGATGTTACCGACAAGTCAGTGAGTTCATACCGCGCCCTGTCAGCTTCGGTTTTCTGCGCGTTCATCAGGGCCTGGAGATCTTCATCGAAAATCTCGTGCTTCCTATCAGCCAGGTCCTTGAACCTCACAAATGCCTCGTTCAACGCCTTCTCATCCGCCAAAATAATACCCAATTCATCCAAGCGAGACTTAAAGGCCGCGCGACCTGAATGCTTACCAAGTACCATTTTATTGGTGTGCCACCCAACATCTTCAGCGCGCATGATCTCGTAGGTTTCACGGTGCTTTAAAACGCCATCCTGATGGATACCTGATTCGTGAGCGAAGGCATTGGCCCCTACGATTGCCTTGTTGGGCTGCACTGGAAAACCAGTGACAGACGAAACAAGTCGTGATGAAGGTACAATGTGTTGTGTATCAATATGCGTTTCGACGTCGACGATATCAGAGCGTGTCTTCACAGCCATAACCACTTCCTCGAGCGACGTATTACCAGCGCGCTCACCCAAACCATTGATGGTGCATTCAATCTGACGACAACCGGCGCGAACAGCAGCGAGTGAATTTGCGACGGCTAGTCCAAGATCGTTATGACAGTGCACTGAAAAAATTGCTTTATCGGAATTCGGGATTTTCGTTAACAGCGTACGCACTGTCTCCTCAATCTGAAACGGTAGGTTGTATCCAACAGTATCTGGAAAATTACAAGTCGTGGCTCCCGCATCGATCACAGCCTCAAATACTCGAGCTAGAAAGTCGATCTCAGATCGACCCGCATCCTCAGCTGAGAACTCAACATCATCGGTGTATGAACGTGCTTTTTTTACCGCATAAACCGCTTGTTCAATAACTTCTGCAGGTTCAAGCCTTAGCTTGTGCTTCATATGAATTGGACTGGTTGCAATAAATGTATGAATCCGACGCCGAGGCGCTGACGCGATGGCCTCTGCCGCAACTTCGATATCACGGTCAAGCGCCCGCGCCAAGCTGCACACTGTCGATTCCGTAATTGCGGAGGCGACCGCTTTAACAGCGTCACAATCACCCGGACTGGCAACCGCAAAACCGGCTTCGATTACATCCACCCTGAGCCGCTCCAGCGCTTTGGCAATTCGTACTTTCTCGTCACGTGTCATCGATGCGCCGGGGCTCTGCTCCCCGTCACGTAAAGTCGTATCAAATATGATTAATTGGTCTTTTGCCATCTTAAACTCTCCAACGGGCTATAACCGCCCGGCAGCGCAAACAAAAAGGTAGAAACAAAGAATGGAAAATTGAACCGCCCATCAGGGCAGTCGACGGCCAAGTAAAGTGATGTAGTTGGTTCGATATAACCTCATGACTTGAGGATGCCAATGAACGACCGATTGTGCAAGTCAGTTTTTACAAAAGGATTTTGGGTAACTGAAGCCAATCATACACCTTCAACAATCCTGAAATCACGGTCCACACCATCAGACAAAGCATCAAGCGCTGCCTGATATGCGTTAGAATCATATGCGCTTTGTGCAACAGCTAAGGTCGGCCACTCGACGATGACCGTTCTTTCCAATAGCCCGGAGCCCGAGGCATAGATCGAAGGACCACGAACGAGAAAGCAACCGCCCTCGCTTTCGACGACTAACCTTGCTAGTTCGGCATAAGCGCTTAGTTTGTTGTGATCATAGATCTCACGATAACAACTGACCCAATAACCTTTTTGCATTTTTCATCCTCTAGGGTTGTATTATTTTATTTCTAAATAACTGGCTAGCTTCATCCCGCCCAATGTACTAGAGGCCACTAAACCTATCAGAACAAACATCTCAAGTAGGTGGTCGGTTCCGGGTCGAAACAGCAACACCAACCCAAGGCTCAGAACAAACCCAATGCCACCACAAACTACCTGACGGCGAGCTTCATTCTTCGATACACGGGGGATGTCCTCATCGATGATCCCTCGTTTACTCTTTTTCCGACGCATCATGTTTCACTTCTAAACGATCTTTTAACCAGAGCACCGGTCCGCTTAAGACATAACATCCAGTTAGTAAAAACAACACTCTAGGCGGATCCAGAGATACGAAAGCAAAAATGAGAGCAGCCGCCATAATACTCAGCAATGGCACGCGAGCTTTAAGATCAGAGTTTTTAAAAGATGGATAGAGAACAGATGAAACCATTAAAAGACCACATAACGCTGTCAGAACAACCATTACCAATGCCACCGTCTCGCCTTGGATTTTAGAATCAACTAATGTCCACACCGCCGATGCCAAGAAGTAAGCAGCAGCAGGGCAGGCGAGACCCACAAAATAGTTAGAGTCGACAACTTCGCGTTGTATGTTAAAGCGTGCCAGTCGTAGCGCTGTTCCCGCAACGTAAATGAAAGCAGCCACCCAACCCAGTTTACCTAGCGCAGACAGTGACCAACTGAATACCAAGACTGCGGGCGCGACGCCAAAAGCCACCACGTCGCTTAATGAATCATATTGCGCGCCAAACTCGCTTTGAGTATTCGTCAGTCGAGCTACGCGACCATCAAGTCCATCGAAAAGACCCGATACCAGAATTGCAATCGCCGCAGTTTCAAAGAGGCCTTCACCTTGGTAGACGGCACGAGTCGCAGTGATAATCGAAAAAAATCCCGCTAGCAACCCGGCCGTGGTGAGGATATTTGGAAGCAGGAAAATACCTTTTGAATGAGCCATCGCGACAAACGGACCCGAAGGCCCGCATCTAATCAGTTCTTATCTTTATCAACTAGCTTGTTGGCCGCAATCCACGGCATCATGGCACGCAGTTGCTCCCCGACCTGTTCTATCGGATGCGCTGCATTGTTCCGACGACGAGCGGTCATCGACGGATAGTTCGTCTGTCCTTCAGTAATGAACATCTTCGCATATTCGCCATCTTGTATACGACGCAATGCCTCCCGCATCGCGAACCTCGATTCTTCATTGATAACTTCAGGCCCGGTGACATACTCGCCGAACTCTGCGTTGTTTGAAATCGAGTAATTCATGTTTGCAATGCCGCCTTCGTACATCAGGTCAACAATCAGTTTAAGCTCGTGTAGACACTCAAAATAAGCCATTTCTGGCGCATAGCCCGCCTCGACTAGGGTCTCAAAGCCGGCCTTTACAAGCTCAACACAACCACCACAGAGGACAGCCTGTTCACCAAATAAATCTGTCTCCGTTTCATCTTTGAACGTTGTCTCTATGATACCCGTTCGACCTCCACCGACGCCGGAAGCATAAGACATAGCCATATTCTTTGCATTGCCTGACGCATCCTGATGGATTGCTACGAGATCCGGCACACCACCTCCCCGGACATATTCACTCCGGACGGTATGTCCTGGTGCCTTAGGAGCGATCATGATCACATCGAGATCACTCCTCGGAATCACCTGATTGTAGTGAATCGAAAAGCCATGCGAAAACGCCAGTGCCGCTCCTTGTTTGATATTCGGCTCAATCTCCGATCTGTAGAGATCACCATGAAACTCGTCAGGTGTCAGAATCATGACCAAATCAGCTTGAGCCACAGCTTCTGCCACCGGAAGAACTTTGAGGCCATGGGCCTCTGCTTTAGCGACCGAAGATGAGCCTGCACGCAGACCGACGGTAACATCTACACCCGAATCTTTTAGGTTGCACGCCTGCGCGTGGCCCTGCGAGCCATAACCAATGACCGACACTTTTTGGGATTGGATGATCGACAGGTCGCAGTCTTTGTCGTAATAAATTTGCATGAGATATTTTCCTCTAGTTATCTTGACTGGCTACACAGACAGAACACGTTCGCCACGCGCAATACCGCTGACGCCGCTTCGAACCACCTCCAAAATGGCCGAAGTACCAATCGACTCAATGAATGCGTCAAGCTTTTCACTCGCCCCGGTCAGCTGAACTGTGTACACGGCAGGAGCTACATCAACAATTTGGCCGCGGAAGATGTCACATGTCCGCTTGACTTCGGCACGCTGGGTACCAGTCGCTTTGATCTTAATCAGCATTAGCTCGCGTTCAATATGATCTCCTTCGGTAAGATCAACAAGTTTGACGACATCGATGAGCTTGTTGAGCTGTTTTGTGATCTGCTCAATGACGCCATCTTCACCGATCGTAGTCACTGTAAGACGCGACAATGTCGAATCCTCTGTTGGGGCGACAGTCAACGATTCGATGTTAAAACCACGCTGTGAAAATAAACCGACAACGCGAGACAACGCACCAGGCTCGTTCTCCATCAGAACCGAAATTATATGTCTCACTTCGTGCGCTCCGTTTTACTCAAAACCATATCTTTCATAGAGCCAGTTGGAATATGCATCGGATAAACGTGCTCGTCCGGGTCCACATAAATATCCATGAAGACCACACGATCTTTCATTGAGAAACATTCTTCCATTCTCGTTTTTAATTGAGCCGGATCTGTCACCTTCATCCCGACGTGACCATAAGCCTCCGCCAGTTTGACAAAATCCGGCAAAGAATCGGAGTAAGTTGACCCAGCGTAACGGCCGCCGTACTGCATGTCTTGCCACTGTTTAACCATCCCCAATGCCGCGTTATTCAGATTAATAATCTTCACGGGCATTTTGTACTGAGTGCAGGTCGACAACTCTTCGATGCACATCTGGATTGATCCCTCGCCCGTGACGACCGCAACCGCGCTCTCGGGGTGAGCAAGCTGCACACCCATCGCCGCAGGCAACCCGAACCCCATGGTTCCGAGTCCGCCTGAATTCACCCATTGGCGAGGTTTATCGTACTTGTAATATTGCGCGGCGAACATTTGGTGTTGGCCGACGTCAGAACAAATAAAAGCTTCACCGTTAGTCACTTCATAAAGGACTCGTATTACATCTTGCGGCATGATTTGGTCGCGACGCGTGTACCGATCTCCTGTCCAAAGACCATGCTTTTCACGCCAACCGTTGATCGTCTCCCACCATGCCTCCAAAGCTTTCTGATCAGGCTTTACGTCCATTTGGGTCAGCATCTCAACCATATCTGCCAAGACTGATTTAACAGGCCCAACTAATGGCACCTCGATATGACGTACTGTTTTCTGGATAGATGCCGGGTCAATATCGATGTGTACTATGCGCGCGTTGGGACAGAATTTTTTCGGATTGTTCGTCACTCGGTCATCGAAACGAGCACCGACTGCAAAAATCACGTCTGCTTGGTGCATCGCTTGGTTTGCCTCATAGAAACCATGCATCCCGAGCATCCCAATAAACTGGTCATCGGACCCAGGAAATGCTCCGAGACCCATAAGAGTATTAGTCACAGGATATCCGAGCCGTCTGGAGAGTTCCGTTAGCTCCTGCGCCGCATCGCCCAGGACAACACCGCCACCCGCGTAGATGACCGGCCTGCTCGCCTCCAACAAAAGATCCAGTGCTTTGCGGATTTGACCCGTATGGCCCTTCGAGGCCGGAGTGTAAGAACGCAGTTTGACGGTTTCGGGATACTGAAACGGGCGTTTTTCCTGTGGCGCTGTCATGTCTTTTGGAACATCAACAACGACGGGGCCCGGGCGACCCGACTTGGCTATGTGGAAAGCTTTTTTCATAACACCGGGTATCTCTTCAATTGAGCGAACCAAAAACGAGTGTTTAACAATGGGTCGTGAGCACCCGATCATGTCAGTCTCTTGGAACGCATCACTTCCAATGAGATGACTAGGAACGTTCCCCGAAATTACAACGAGCGGAATCGAGTCCATGTACGCAGTCGCAATGCCAGTGATTGCGTTAGTCGCTCCGGGACCCGAAGTCACGAGCGCGACACCCACTTCACCGGTTGACCGCGAAAAGCCATCCGCCGCATGCACCGCGGCCTGCTCATGCCGCACTAAAATATGCTCCACCGAATCTTGCTGATACAGCGCATCATAAATATGTAAAACCGCGCCGCCGGGATAGCCAAATATCATTTTGACTCCCTCTTCTTTCAGCGCGCGCATGATCATCTCACCGCCAGAAAGCAATTCCACTCCCGACCCTCTTTGAAAAATTAGTTAAAAGAAGCGACGAATTGTGACACTCATAAACAGCCTGTCAACTGACAGGCCGCTGTAATTTAGGCGTGGAAGGTAATTCCACCAGTTGGAGTAAGCTCTGCCTTGATAGTCGTTCCCGCGGCGAAATCGCCCCTCAGGAGCAATTCTGCGAGTGGATTTTCGAGGTGCGTCTGTATGGCCCGCTTCAATGGGCGTGCCCCAAAAACCGGATCGTAGCCCACTTCACACAGCTTTTCATTGACCTCATCTGTCAACGCTAATCCATATTCCAGCTCTTCGAGACGGGAGCGTAGGTAGGATAACTGAACATCCAATATGCCGCGAATGTGGTCTCGACCAAGCGCATGAAAGACAACAGTATCGTCGATTCGATTGATAAGCTCTGGACGGAAATGAGTGCCAACGACCCCCATTACCGCATCGCGAATTATCTCGTGTGACTCATTCACCATAGTCTGAATCAGGTCTGAGCCTAGGTTCGATGTCATCACCACAACCGTGTTCGAAAAATCGACGGTACGACCTTGACCATCGGTCAGACGACCGTCATCGAGCACCTGCAGAAGAATGTTAAAGACATCTGGGTGAGCTTTTTCGACCTCGTCTAGCAGCACAACCGAATAGGGACGTCGACGAACCGCTTCGGTCAAATAACCGCCCTGCTCGTATCCGACATATCCGGGAGGCGCCCCAACAAGTCGAGCCACTGAATGCTTCTCCATGAACTCAGACATGTCAATACGTACCATGGAGTCTTCTGAATCAAATAGAAACTGCGCCAGGCTCTTACAGAGTTCGGTTTTACCGACCCCCGTTGGTCCAAGGAATAAAAACGAACCATTGGGCCTCTTTGGTTCAGATAACCCAGACCGAGATCGGCGCACCGCATTGGCGACCGCTGTCACCGCTGTGCTCTGACCTACCACTCTCGCACGTAAGGCTTCTTCCATGTGAAGTAACTTATCTTTCTCGCCCTCGAGCATCTTCGCTACTGGGATACCCGTCCAACGACTGACGACTTCGGCAATTTCCTCATCAGTAACACGAGAGCGAACGAGCTTTCCTTCGTCAGATTCGTTGGCTTCTTGGGCTTCTGCCATCCGTTTCTCGAGTGTCGGGATCACGCCATACTGGATCTCACTCATCCGAGCTAAATCACCAGCGCGCCTTGCCTGCTCTAAATCAATTTCAGCCCGGTCAAGATCCTCCTTAGTTGCTTGTACACCATGAGTCAGCGCTTTTTCAGAGGCCCAAACTTTCTCGAGTGCGCTCGCTTCTTTCTCAACTTCGGAGATAGTTTCCTCAAGTTCGATGAGCCGCGCTTTACTCGCTTTATCTTTTTCTTTTTTGAGAGCTTCGCGTTCGATTTTTAACTGAATCAATCGACGGTCCAAGCGGTCCAACTCTTCCGGCTTTGAGTCCATTTCCAAACGGATACGACTTGCAGCCTCATCCATCAGGTCAATCGCCTTATCTGGTAACTGTCTATCCGCTATGTAGCGGCTCGACAATTTTGCTGCTGCGATTATCGCGGAATCAGAAATTTCTACACCGTGATGCACTTCATACTTTGGCTTTAAACCCCTGAGAATAGCGATGGTGTCGCCTTCATCGGGCTCACCCACCAACACTTTCTGGAAGCGACGCTCTAGTGCCGCATCTTTTTCGAGGTATTGGCGATACTCATCAAGCGTCGTAGCGCCTACACAATGGAGCTCGCCCCGAGCGAGTGCCGGCTTCAGCATATTGCCCGCATCCATCGCACCCTCAGATTTACCAGCTCCAACCATGGTATGGATCTCATCAATAAAGAGAATGACTTGCCCCTCTTGCTCCGCTAACGCCTTCAGCACGGCCTTTAGTCGCTCTTCAAATTCGCCCCGGAATTTGGCTCCGGCGATCAAAGAACCCATATCAAGAGACAAGACGCGCTTCTCCTTCAAACCTTCTGGCACCTCACCATTAACGATTCGAGCAGCCAAGCCCTCAACAATCGCTGTTTTTCCAACACCAGGCTCCCCGATCAAAACTGGGTTATTCTTAGTTCGGCGCTGTAGCACTTGGACCGCACGACGGATCTCCTCGTCTCGACCAATAACGGGGTCCAATTTGCCATCCGACGCATGCGCAGTCAGATCAAGACAATACTTATCTAAAGCACCACGATTTTCCTCATCATTTTCGGTTCGCACTGACTCGCCCCCACGAAGTTTCTCCATTGCTTCAGCTAACCGATCTTCATTAACAGAGGCCGCCTCAAACGCCGCCCTTGTTGCCTTATCTTTCGACATTACAGCGAGAACCGTCTCCGACGAGAGAAAGGCATCTTTCTGCGCCATAGACTGCTTTTCAGCCAAGTTAAACTGGCGTGCCAAATCCTGACTTATTCGCATCTCGCCGTCATGATTCTCAACGCGAGCCATCCTATCTAAGGCACGGTCGGCTTCTGCTAGCAACAGATCAGGTTGACCGCCAGCAGTAGCCGCTAGAGACCGAGCTGAGCCACCGCTTTGTGTGAGCAACGCCTTTAAAAGATGCCAAGGTGAAACCTCATTGTGGTCAAAATCTAGGGCGAGACTTTGCGCATCCTGCAGAGCTTGCATGAGGCGATTCGTTAATCGATCCAATCGCATTAGGTAATCCTTTATCTAAATCAACAGATGAATGGGAAATTGGGGCGATCGACAATAATTACAAGTTATCCACAGGTTATTCAGTAAGCATAATACAGCTCGCCATTCGCCCAGTGACTCTTGAGCGTCGGTAGGAGTACCAGCGATTCGAGTCACTGTATGTGCATGCATCAACCCCTTTTATATTCTTAAAACCATGGTCTTCAAGAAGATCTGCGGCAATGCCCCGGAGATTAGCAAGTGAACGATCAGACCCGTCGACTGCCTCGAAATAACGAGCCCAAGCTGAATTTTTAGACACGAAAGCGTCCACAACATCCGGCCCAACCTCAAAGGCATCTGGACCAATGCAGGGGCCGAGCCATACCTGAACCCGACTAGGATACGGAAATTCTCGAAGCGTATTCTCAAGCACTCCAGAGGCGAGTCCTCGCCAACCTGCGTGTGCCGCACCCACGAGGCCTTGGGTCGCGAACAACACTGGAAGACAGTCTGCCGTCATGACACCGATCGGACAGTTGGGCTGATCTGTGACTACCGCGTCGGCAAACGTGGTTAAGGACTCCCTATTTACCTGGACCACCTTAATACCGTGAACTTGTTGAGGAAAGTAGACATCACAACCAAATCTGCTGGCGAGATATTTGTGATTTTTTGCAACAAAGGACATGTCATCGCCAACATGTAGGCCTAGATTAAACGACCCGTAAGGAGCAGGCTCAGGGTCGCAGGTCGTCTGTAATGCCAACACTGTCGGCCCGCAATCAATTTCAAACCACGCGTCAGACATCCACGTCCTTGAGAGCAATTAACAAATCAATCAAATCAGAGGCAATTGGCGCTTCAAATTCGACGGGTTCGTCGCGCGTCGGATGAATCAAGCCAAGCCTTCTAGCGTGAAGAGCCTGCCTCGGGAATCCGTCGATTAATGCGCGTACTTCCTGTGTCGCATGGCCAAGCCCCAAGCGACCTTGGCGATAAACTGGATCACCAACTAACGGATGACCGATATGTGTCATATGCACACGAATTTGGTGTGTCCTACCCGTTTCTAACTTCACATCCAACCAAGCAAAATGCGCTGTTGTCTCGGTCAATCGATATTGGGTGACAGCTGGCTTACCTGAAAATACCACAGTCATTTTGGTTCGTTGAAGCCGATGCCTATCTATTGGTGCATCAATCGTTCCCTCTTTACTGGGATGACCGTAAACGAGCGCGCAGTATTGACGGGTCATCGAACGATCCTTGAGTTGCCTCACTAGATTGGTTTGCGCCTCGAGGGAGCGCGCGACAGCCAAGATACCGCTGGTATCTTTATCCAACCGGTGTACGATCCCCGCCCGCGGGATTTCCTCTAGCTCCGGATATAGGTCCAGCAAAGCATTTACCAAGGTTCCCGAGGGATTCCCGTGGCCCGGATGAACGACGAGCCCAGCTGGCTTATTCACTATTATCAGATCTTTATCGGCGTGGACCACATCCAATGGAATTGTCTCAGCTGACCAGCCAACCTGTGGCTCAAGTTCCGCTTTAACCGCGATATTTTCACCGCCTAGCACCTTATTTTTCGGCTTCAACGCTACTCCGTTCACTAGTATCTGGCCATTAATGAGCCATTGCGAAAGACGTGCACGGGAGTAATCTGGCATCAGACGAGCCAGGACTTGATCTATCCGAGATCCAGATTCCTCCAAAGGGACTTCAAACTGTGCTTGAATATAGGTCTTATTGTTTTGGTGATCAGCCATTTTTCGATTCGTTACAAAAAGGACTCCTATGATAACCCGGACTCTGAGCTTCCTGCTCATTTCTATCGTGTTGACAGCATGCTCGGTCTTTGATCCGGAAGCCAATCTTAAGAGTGAAGAGCAATTGTGGGAGACCGCCCAAATGCACATGGATGGTCGTCGCTACCTAGATACAACCACTGCACTCGAGGAGCTCGATCGTCGCTTTCCGTTTGGGCAATATGCAGATGGTACCCAACTCAACCTTATCTACGCTTATTTTAAATCATCAAAATTTGACCTCGCACGCCTCACCGCTGATCGCTTCATCCGCCTAAATCCGGACCATCCCCAAGCGGCCTATGCGCAGTATATGAAGGGGCTATCATCCTACGCATCAAACAATTCGATAATATCCCGCTACCTACCAGGCGATGAGACTGGCCGGGATCTTGGTGGGGCGCGCGAGGCAATTAACGATTTCACACAACTGCTCGAACGTTACCCAGACAATGAATTTGCAGAAGACGCTACCCTTAGATTGATCTATGTGCGAAACCAGCTCGCCGAATACGAGGTCAACGTCTCACGCTACTACATCCGACGTGGCGCCTACCTCGCGGCCGCAAATCGAGCAAGACAGGTGATCGAGGGTTACCCCTCCACACCGGCCGTCATAGACGCTTTGATTATTATGTATCTGGCCTATGAAGCGCTGGGATTGCCGCAAGAATCTCAGGATGCGCTGTTTGTACTATCCAAAAATTATCCGCAATATGTTGCTGGTGATCGTGGTGCTCAACGTTTAGCCCCGGGGGTGCTATACGATGAGGGCGAGACCCTGGCAGGCATACTTACCTTTGGTTTTTTGGGGAGTGCACGCGACCTTGCCGACCGCTTGGCTACTTTCAGCGAATCGAGACGTCAAGATGCGAGTCGTCGTCCATTAGCAACCCTTCGACCAGCAGAAGGCGCACCCGCGATCGATAAACCAGGCGCGGTTGCCGATGTCTTCTTTTAAAACGACCATCGATTCGCTATGGGGTACCTCCGATCGCGGCCGAAGCCTCGAGCAGTTACTCGCGGACCAACAGCCGACTGCCGCCTTTTATACTCATTGATATCGACCAGCCGACATATTCGCTTCACCTCTTTCGAATCAAAACCGGAGTCAATGATAGCTTGGGGCGATTGGTCAGACTCAATATACAGCGACAGCATCTGATCAAGCCGATTGTAGGGGGGGAGACTGTCAGAATCCGCCTGTCCTGGTGCAAGTTCAGCCGATGGTGGTCGACTGATGACACGCTCTGGGATAACTTCCCTGTCGCGATTTACAAATCGAGCAAGATCGTAAACCCTTGTTTTCCAGACATCTTTTAATACAGCAAATCCACCAGCCATATCTCCGTACAGGGTGGCATATCCTACCGCCATCTCGCTTTTGTTACCTGTAGTTAGGACCAGAGCATTTGTTTTATTGGAGAGAGCCATCAAAAGTACACCACGACACCGACTCTGTATGTTCTCTTCTGTAGCGTCAACAGGATGCCCCTCGAAGGAAGGTCCTAGCATCCCCATAAATTCACGGACCATCGGTTCGATGGAAAGGATAGAAAACTCACATCCCAAGACCTCGGCTTGTCGCGTGGCATCAGTGACACTAATTTCAGCCGTATATAGATAGGGCATCATCACCGCATGCACGTTTTCAGCACCTAATGCATCCACGGCACAAACGAGTGTCAGCGCTGAATCAATGCCTCCTGACAATCCAACCACAGCCTTTTTGAATCCTGTCTTAGCAAAATAATCACGGACACCCGTGACAATGGCCTCATATAACAACCAATCCTTGGATGGTAAGGCGACTAAACGGCTACCCACTAGATCTGCTCCGTTCCAGGTAACATCGAGCATTTCCTCAGCAAAAAAATTAGCCTGTGCGACGACTTCTCCCCGCCGATCGACGACAAATGAACCCCCGTCGAAGACTAACTCGTCCTGTCCACCGACCATATTCACATACGCAATTGGTGTGTGATTCTTGCTAGCTCGATCCCTGAGGTGCCAATATCTTTCCGCGATTTTTGTCTCCGCAAATGGCGATGCGTTCACTACGACAATAAAGTCCACACCAAGCGCACATGTGGCCTCGACAATTTCTGGGACCCAAACGTCCTCGCAGACCAATAAGCCAATTCTTATCCCTTCGATCGCGCATACCTTCGGTTCCGTCCCTGCAACAAAATAACGACGCTCGTCAAACACTTGATAGTTTGGTAAGGAATTTTTGTGATACTCGGTTAAACGTCGTCCACACTGATATATAACGAGGCTGTTGTTTAGCGACGTAGGTTTGAAACTCAGGTCGCCCGGGTCGTAATCTCGCAGCATTTTTGGTGCTAATGTCGGCAGCCCAATACAAAGCGTCAATCCTTCGCTGATTTCACACAATTTCGTCTCGGCGACGTCCAACTTCTGGATAAGCGCCGGTCGCAGCAATAGGTCCTCGGGCGGATATCCAGTTAAAGCTAGTTCGGGAGCGATCAAGATGGAAATACCATCAGCCCTAGCTTGGTCTGCCGCTCGCTCAAGCTTCTGCAAATTCTTACTGAAATCGCCAACGGTGGCATTCATTTGAAACAATCGGATAGAGCGCTGCGTCATAAGGCATTCCAAGGTTGATAGGGCGTGGGGTCAATGATCGGTGTTCGATTCACCATCTGGTCGCATAATAATCGGCTAGACGCGGGGCTCAAAACAACGCCGTTTCGAAAATGACCTGAGTTCACCCAAAGTTTGTCCGAGACTGCCCCAATCCATGGTAATCCCTCAGGTGATCCGGGTCGAAGTCCAGCCCATTGTGCCTCTAATGGAATCTCCTTGAGTACCGGAACCATTGAAAGCGCGGATGCGCGCAGCGACTGAAATGCGTTACGGTCAGGTATTCTTTCAAAGCCAACATCCTCCAGTGTTGATCCAAATACAATTCGCCCATCGGACCGAGGTATTGCGTAGCGCCCTTTCGCCAAGACAACTCGATTTACGAGATAACATGGACCGAACAACAGCATCTGCCCCTTCATCGGCTTTATCGGGCAGCTGAGCTTCACTCCCGAAAATATATTTCCCGTCCAAGCCCCAGCTGCTAGCACGACCCGATCACAAGCGTAATATCGACCCTGACTCGAGATCTTGGGCGAATCAAGATCCCCCGACAATATGACCTCGTGATTTTCAAGCAATCGGATCCTTGGGTGACGCGAACAAGCTTCTCTCAATGCTCGACCCATTCTCGAATTCCTGACGCTTGAGACGCCCGGCATCCAGAGCGGCGTCTCATCCAATTGTACATTCGGCTCGAGCGCTCGCGCATCCTCGTCGCTAATTTCAAAAACTCTGGGCGATAGACCGACACCCCAAGCGAGTGCCTTTTCACGCTCGTGAGTTGCGGTTACCAACATTCCCTCAGTAGATAATTCGGCATCAATTCCGGTCGATTCACTCAGTGAAACAATTAGATCGGGAAACACCTGCTGCGACCATGTAGCGAGCGCCGTAATCGGAGGTGCATACCGCCATGGGTAAAGTGGGGAAATAATTCCACCGCCAGCCCAAGAAGCTTCTTGCCCCGCCTGACCTTTATCGAACACTAAAACCGAAAGGCCTGCCTCGGCCAACTCCAGAGCAGACATCATGCCCATTACCCCAGCACCAACAACAGCAACATCGGCCGAATAAAATTGAGATCCCACCATCGCTTGATTATCGCATGCAGACATCCGCCCGTCAGGGTCAAATCCTTGCTAACCTTACCGATTCATGAGTCGCAGTTTTTCTATTAAACCCTTCGTGCTAATCCACAACACGTAGTTTTAATTCTTTCGGTAACGAGAACTGAATCTTTTCTGTGACGCCATCTTCTTGGACAACCGTATCGATACCTAATTCCCTCAAACGACCGCAGACAGCCTGAACGACGTTTTCAGGCGCCGATGCACCGGCGGTTACAGCGACTGCGTTCGCATCTTTAACCCACTCTGAATTAATCTGCTCAGGCCCATCAATTAAATATGACCTCGAACCCAATCTCTCAGCAAGTTCTCTGAGTCGGTTGGAATTGGATGAGTTTGGGGAGCCGACTACTAGAACAAGATCATGCTCCAAAGCGAGCCGTTTGACAGCGTCTTGCCGGTTCTGTGTGGCATAGCAAATGTCATCCTTTCGAGGGCCCTGGATGTCGGGAAAGCGCTCGCGAAGGATATCGATAATTCGCGCTGTGTCGTCCATC
>PBZM01000063.1 GCA_002731015.1 Gammaproteobacteria bacterium | reverse complement strand
TTGGTGAAGAAAACGCGGCTGATGCCGTAGTAGCAGGCGGTGACGACGCCCCATACTATTCAGCTCGCTCCGATTTCTTCTTTCAGGTCGTGTTCGTGGCCACTGGGATGTCGATCATATCTGGAGCGGTGGCAGAACGAATGAAACTTATGGCGTTCCTGGCCTTCGCCGTTGTATTCACTGGATTCATTTATCCGATCCAAGGTTCTTGGAGCTGGGGCGGTGGATTCTTGTCTGAGGCCGGGTTTAGCGACTTCGCCGGCTCGGGAATCGTACACATGTGTGGCGCCGCTGCAGCCTTGGCTGGTGTAATCGTATTAGGTGCTCGTAAAGGCAAGTATGGGCCGAATGGGGAGATAAATGCGATCCCCGGCGCTAACATGCCGTTGGCGACCCTCGGCACATTCATCTTGTGGTTGGGTTGGTTCGGCTTCAACGGAGGCTCCGAGCTAATGGTGTCCAATGTTGACGAGTCGAACGCAGTCGCCCAAGTCTTCCTAAACACTAACATGGCAGCTGCCGGCGGCGCCTTGGCAGCCGCGATGGTCGCGAAGATGTTGTTCGGTAAGGCGGATCTATCGATGGCGCTGAACGGCGCACTGGCTGGGTTGGTCGCGATCACCGCAGAGCCACTGGCGCCAACCGCTCAGCTAGCGATGGTAATCGGAGCACTCGGCGGAGTGCTAGTCGTATTCTCGATATTGACGCTTGACCGTATGAAAATCGACGATCCAGTCGGAGCTATCTCTGTACACGGCGTCGTAGGTATCTGGGGCCTATTTGCTGTCCTGCTTTCAAATGGCGATGCAACCTTCAGTGGCCAGATCTTAGGGATTGTATCGATTTTCGCTTTCACATTCCTCGCCTCTTTGGTCATTTGGATGACGCTCAAAGTAGTGATGGGTATCCGTGTCACCGAAGAGGAAGAGTATTTGGGTATGGACGCCGTTGATTGTGGTATCGAAGCATATCCTGAGTTCAAGCGAGCTTAATTCCTTCTAGGCCCATTAGGGGCGGCTTAGCCGCCCTTTTTTTATTCTAAATTTTGCGTAGAATTCCCGATCTCCTCATGACAAAGGAAACGACTGTGCGCGCTGTATTTCTTGACTATCAATCTATGAAACCCGAGGAGTTAGATTTTGAGAGGCTTGCGGGCGCAACAAGCGAATTCGTCACCCATGATTCAACTCCCCCCGAACTAGTGATTGAACGAATTCAGGATTTTGATGTCGTGATCTTGAACAAGGTGAAGTTCGAGCGTACCCATTTTGAGGCGGCACCCGATCTGAAATTGATTCTTGTCTCGGCTACAGGAACAGATAATGTTGATAAACAGGCAGCCGCCGCTCATGGAGTTGTTGTATGCAACGTCACGGCCTATGGGACCTCTTCGGTTAGTCAGCATACGCTGATGTTGATGCTCATGGTAGCGACCCAAGCCGAGCGTTATCGTAATGATGTAAAAGCGAGTCGCTGGCCTAAAAGCTCGATGTTTTGCTTGATGGACTATCCAATCATTGACCTTGAAGGCCGGACACTTGGGATCATTGGCTTCGGCGAACTCGGTCGAGCGGTGGGGAGGCTAGCGCAATCATTTGGTATGCGGATCATTGTGATGGGGCGTGACAATATTGAATACGCTGAGGATTCTGAGCGGGTAAGTTTTGATAAACTCCTTGAACTGTCCGATTTTGTCAGTCTGCATGGATTGCTCAATGAGCAGACCCAGAAAATGATGAATCGCGAGGCTTTTCAGAAGATGAAACAGGGCTCATTTTTCATCAACACCGCTCGGGGTGGTCTCGTCGATGAGGATGCGCTTTGTGATGCTCTGGAGTCTGGACATTTAGCTGGCGCTGGTATTGATGTGTTGACTACTGAGCCGCCATCAAAAGAGTCCAGACTCCTTAATTGTAAGCATCCAAACCTTGTAATTACGCCTCACTGTGCATGGGCAAGCCTTGAATCACGTCAACGGATTGTCGATATTATGCAGACGAATCTCGAAGCTTTTGTCGAGGGTGCACCCATCAACCGTGTAGCTTGAGGAGGTGTAAAAGTTCCCGCAGATCGGTGATCACGTAGTCTGCGAGGGTATCTCCCTCTTGTGAAAGACTGTGCATGTTAAACCAAACGGTTTTCATGCCAACCTGCCTCGCCCCAATAACGTCATGTTCGATATCATCACCAACGTGCATGCATTCATGCGGATCAACCTTCAAGAGCTTTAACGCCTCTTCAAACATACCTGGGGCAGGCTTTGGTTCCAGAAAATCCTGAGATTTCAGGGAAAACTGAAAATACCGGCCGATTTGCATCGCCATCAGGTCAGCATTGCCATTTGTAATCGCTGCTAGCTTAAAGTTTTTAGATAACTGTTTGAGTGTTGCGACAGTCCCCGGGTAAGGCGTTACGTTTTGCCGTTCTTCGTAAAAAACTCGGAACCCCTCGTTTGCGAGGTCATAAGCAATCGCTGTTGTCGCGCCTCGGTTTTCAAACCAGCGTTTAAGGGTTTCCTTGCGAGTGGATGTCAGATTGTGTGCAATTTGGGGCTGCTCTTCAACTACCAACTTTCTTAACGCGTGAAATGTTTCAAGGTTAAATTCTGCCATCCATTCAGAAGGTGTTAACGTCCTTAAATGGCGTGCCATGACATCTTCGGCGCGTAGTATCGATACATCGGTCTCCCACAGTGTATTGTCTAAATCAAAAGTGAGTGCGCGAATAAGTTTCGTCATTTGGGCTTGGCTCGTGGATGAGCCTTGTCATAGACCTCGGCCAAATGTTGAAAATCAAGATGTGTGTAGATCTGCGTTGTCGACAGGCTCTGGTGACCCAAGAATTCTTGGATTGCTCGCAAGTCACCGGAGGATTCCAACATATGAGTAGCCGCTGAATGTCTTAAAGCGTGGGGATGAACGTGCTGATCGAGGCCGACTTCTCGAGCGCGAATATCAAGTCGTCGTTGGACTGTTCGTGGTGAAATGCAAGTTCCTTTTTTCGTGAGAAAAACAGAATCGGTTACCCCTAAATCCCATTTCTCGCGATTTTCTAGCCAGATAGCGAGAGCTGCTCGCGCTTTTTTTCCAACAGGAACGATTCTCTCTTTACTACCTTTACCAAGAATTTTGAGTTCCTCCGGGTTATCGAGTACATCCTGAAGCGTAAGACCCAGAACCTCTGCTAGGCGAAGACCAGAAGAATAGAGTAGTTCGAAAATCGCTTGATCACGCACCGCTCCGGGGTCATCGAAGTTGAAGGGCGCATCGAGCAGTCTTTGAACCGCATCAGGGCTTAGTGTGTTAGGAAGATATTTTACTGCCTTTGGAGCGCGAACATTCGCGGCCGGATTTGTTTGAATAATTTTTTGATTTACAGCCTCCCCGAACAGACCACGGAGAGCAGACAGTTTTCTGCAGATCGAACGGCCACCTACATTCTTTGTGTTTAATGCTCTCACCCAAGCAATCACAGATAGGGTATCGAGCGACTTAATATCAGCATGCGTGCCGAAAAAAGCTACCGCTTGTTTCAAATCCCCAGAATAGGCTTCGATTGTTTTTTCGCTTCGTCTCTGTGTTTGGCGCATGCTGTTAAGATAGTGTGAGACAAACGCATCGAAAGTCACGACTTAATGATCCTGATTCAGTAGACGTGGAAGGATCATAGCCAAAGCCTCTCCGATATGCTCAAGGAAAAGAGTGTCCTGGCTAGATTGGAAGTGCGTCGCATCTGGGTGTCCCAGGGCCAATAAACCATAGGTATGTCCACGGATTAACGCCAGTGTCGCGCAACTCTCAACAGCTGTGGATTCTTTGCCAAATAGTTGCTTTTTTCGATCTGCAGTTACGCGCCCGACCCACGGCTCTTTGTCTGTGATTGCGTGAGCAAGACTCCCTCCCTCTTTGAGGTCTTTGGCTCTTATCGATTTAACCAACGCGATACTGTCAGGCACATCAAATTGATCAGATAACAGAAGACGAACAATTGGTATATCGAATCCATTTGCTAATTTTTCGTCGAGCACAACCGAGAGATCGTCAAGATCACTCGCGTTCAACAAAGATAAAACTAGCGTCCGTGTCTTTTCAAATAACACACTATTTATACGAGCCGTTTCAATCATGTGATCGTTTTCCCGCTCGAGCAACTGAATGTGTTCTCTCAATTTTCGAACCTGAAACTCTACTAACGAAATAGCGATGCCAGAATCGGTAGGAATTTTCAGTTCACGGACTAATTGGGGGTGGTCGTTAAAAAAGTTCGCGTGATCATACAGATAAGCAGCGATTTGCTCAGCCTTTATCTTCACAGGCGAAACTCTCCATCAAATACTGACTCTGCGGGCCCTATCATTTTTAGATCACTTCCGATCCCTCCCCACTCAATCTGCAGGTTTCCGCCACGAGTTGCAACTGTGACTTTGGGATTTAAACGCCCAAGCAAGCGTCCGTATGTGACCGCCGCACATGCACCCGTTCCACATGCGAGGGTTTCGCCAACTCCCCGTTCAAATACTCGTAGGCGAATATCGGTTTCCGAGACGATTTCCATGAAGCTAACATTAACCGAGTCGGGGAATTGCTCAAGTCGTTGAATGGCACCCCCAATTATTGCGACATCGCTTGTATCAACCGAATCGACAGTTGTTACTGCATGCGGATTGCCCATACTAATCAAGCCAAATTCAAGAGGTCCTTTTGGTGTATTTAGGGGAACCGTTTGCGTCTTATCAGGTTGTGGTGGTGCTAGATACGGAAGCGCGTCAATATCGAGTATGGGGTTGCCCATGTTGACACAAATAAGCCCGCTTTCAGTGATAGCAAGCTCTATTAGACCACAAGCCGTGTTCACGGTAATGGTGGGCTTAGTGGTTAACTCTTTGTCGGTAACGAATTTTGCTAAACAGCGTGCGCCGTTACCACAATGCTCCACTTCACCACCATCCGAGTTAAAAATTCTGTAATCAAAATCGGCGTCTGGACGTGACGGTGGCTCAATCAGTAATAATTGATCAAAACCTATTCCAGTGTGACGATTGGCCAACTTTTGGACTTGGCTTGGGCGAAGACTGACGTGTTGGCTGAGCGCGTCGATAACAAGGAAATCGTTTCCAAGACCATGCATTTTGGTAAATTGAATTCTCATAATGATCCGTCAACTAATTTTTCAAGAGCCCAGAGGCTCTCTATCGATTCACGTTCGCGGATGAGGTGGGTTTGATGTTTATCGACTAAAACTTCTGCGGCTCGTGCACGCGTATTGTAGTTGGATCCCATGACAAATCCATATGCACCAGAGGAGCGCACGGCAAGCAAATCACCCTCTTTCAACCTTAGACGACGGCCTTTACCCAAAAAATCCCCTGATTCGCACACGGGTCCTACAACGTCAAAACAGGCTTCTGTCTGGTCTGGTTTATCAGTAGTTTCGACCGGAATAATATTCTGCCACGCTCCATATAGACTGGGCCGTATCAAGTCATTCATCGCTCCATCGACGACCGCAAAGTGTTGATCTTGATTGGTTTTTATCAAAATCGTTCGGGTGACAAAAATACCAGCGTTTGCGGCAATGGATCGCCCTGGTTCAAGCACTAGATTGAGAGCTCGATCTTTTAAGCGCTCTTTAACAATAGACAGGTACTCCGACGGATGGGGTGGTTTTTCCTGATCATAGGTCACGCCTAACCCCCCACCGAGGTCAACATGCTTTAAAATGATGCCAAGGTCAGCCAATTCATCAATTACGTTCAAGAGTTTGTCGAGCGACTCAATCAGTGGTGAGACATCGGTCAATTGACTCCCGATGTGGCAGTCAATACCGACCGGATTTAATCCAGGCAACTCAAGGGCGCGTTTATATGCAGCAATAGCATCTTCGTGCGCGATACCAAATTTATTCGCTTTAAGTCCGGTGGAAATGTAGGGATGCGTCTTCGGATCAACGTCCGGATTGATTCTGAGTGATACGGGTGCAACTGTGTCCATTTCTGATGCGACTGAATTTAAGTGCTCAAGCTCTGCGAGCGACTCTACATTGAAGCAGTAAATACCAACCTCAAGCGCCCTCTGCATTTCGTGGCGTTGTTTGCCAACTCCAGAGAACACGATTTTGCGAGGGTCGCCACCGGCTTTGATGACCCTTTCGAGTTCCCCAACTGATACAATATCGAAGCCAGCGCCCTCATTTGCTAGCAACTGCAGGACTGCAAGGTTCGAGTTTGCTTTCATGCCGTAGCAAATTAAATGCGGAACACCACCTAATGCGTCCGCGTACGCGTGGTAATGTCTAATCAGTGTTGCTGTGGAGTAAATAAAGCAAGGTGTCCCGTGCCGGTTGGCAATTTCGGAAACCGCTACATCTTCGGCATGTAAGATACCATCACGATACTGGAAGTGATCCATGGTTAGTTCCGCCCGTCTACAGTCTTGTTTGGCTGATCTGGAAGGAACAACGGTCCGGTCTGTCCGCACGCTCCGAGTAATAAACTTGAACCCAATATTACGATACTAGCTAGGATTTTTTTCATGGTCTTAAGTATACCCAGATTTGTACTGAAACCAGCTAAACTGTTTTCAGATAAAGGATAGAAAATGTTAGCAAATATACTCACGATTGCAGGCTCTGACTCGGGTGGCGGTGCTGGTGTTCAAGGGGACCTAAAGTCTATTTCAGCGACTGGTGCATATGGATTGAGTGTGGTCACAGCTTTGACTGCGCAGAACACAGTGGGTGTCGACGCGATTTACCCAGTTACCACTTCTTTTCTGAAGCAGCAGATGCAGGCGGTTGCAAGGGATATCCAGATAGATGCTATTAAAATTGGTATGTTAGGGACACCTGAAGTGATAGAGGCTGTAGCGGAATTTGTAGCCGGCCTTCGATGCCCAATCGTTGTGGATCCTGTCATGGTGGCCAAAAGTGGAGATCGATTATTGCGAGCGGATGCAGTTACTTCACTTCGGGAGTCGTTGATAACAAAAGCCTCCTTAATAACTCCCAACTTACCCGAGGCAGCGGATCTACTGGGTGTTACAGAAGCAATCGACCGTGAAAGCATGCTACATCAAACAAAGGCTCTACTGGGA
>PBZM01000062.1 GCA_002731015.1 Gammaproteobacteria bacterium | reverse complement strand
TGATTCTCGATAACGTGTCAGTCAAGCGTGCTAACAGTTTCCTTTTTGAACCGATTTCCTGTGTTATCAAGCCGGGACAGGTATTGACTTTTCAGGGTGAATCAGGCGTTGGCAAATCGACATTGCTTCATGCACTTATTCATGAGGAACCACAAGTCGAGTTGGTCGGTCAGGTCACACTTGATGGCCAATGCATGAATATGTCAATTCGTTTAAGTGAGTGCGCGCAAACAGTGTTTCAGGATCCGATGCTTTTTTCGCATTTATCGGTTGGCGCAAACATTGCTCTCTCGATGCATCGATTTCCTAGGTCCAAACATGAGCGCCGTGTAAATACATTACTCAATCAGTTGGGTTTGGATGGAATGGCTAGGGCGGATCCATTCCGTTTATCGAGGGGTCAAATGATGCGTGTGGCTGTCGCTCGGGCCTTGGCGCCGCGCCCTCGTGTATTACTCTTGGATGAGCCCTTCAGTGCGCTTGATCGTGAGAATAGAGAGCATGTTAAGGCAGTACTTTTTGGGCAGATAGAAAACGACCAGTCGTATGGAATTTTAGTCACTCACCATGCTGAAGATCGTCCACCTGAGGGGGAATGCGTATGCTTGATGCCTTCATTATCAGACGTTTAAGGACACCGCTAAGAGCCATGGTGAGACCATTGGCATCAGCCGGCATCACTGCAACTCAACTCACAGCAATTGGTGCCTGCTTTGGTGGTTTGTCTGTGATTGCGATCATACTAGATTCTTCTGTTTTCGCGGTTCTGTTTTTCTGTCTGAATCGATTACTGGATGGACTCGATGGCGCATTGGCAAGGATTCAAGGACCTACCGAGCGAGGAGCATTTTTTGACATTACATGCGATTTCCTGATTTACAGCGCAATCCCTTTGGGATTTGCAATTCGGGACCCGAGCGTCGCTCTGGCGGCCACTTTCCTTCTATTTAGCTTTGTTGGAACCGGTTCGACTTTTCTTGCTTTCTCCATTTTTGCAGCACGACATGGATTGCAAAATCGATCGCTGAATGAAAAGTCGATCTACTATCTCCAAGGATTGACAGAGGGCTTCGAAACGACGGTAGTTTTACTCTTGATGATTCTGATTCCATCTTGGTTTGAATGGCTTGCGTGGACCTTTGGCACCTTATGTTTGTTGACCACGTTTTCGCGCATAATTGAGGGAAATCGAGTATTGCGTGGCATTTCGACCCCGGAGCCTGATAGGCTTCCCGAAATTAACTAAGGAGTATGTATGAAATCATTGTTTCACGGCGCATTGATTGCGTCGTTGCTAGCGATTCCAGCGCTTGCCAGTGAACCCTCGACTGATCTAGAGAAACTGAGCTACAGCCTTGGTATTGTTCTGGGCGAGCGGGTCCAGAACGATTTTGGCGATTTGGATCCAGCGTTTGTGCTTGAGGGTTTGAAGGACTCGAAAGACCCAAATAGTTGGAAACTTGATCGTCCTGAGATTAATAAGGTCGTTCAAGACGCACAGGCACGAGTTCGTGCAGAACAACAGAAACAGGTAGAGGCAATGGCCGAAGCAAATCTTAAGTCAGGTGAGGCCTTCTTGGCTGATAATGCAAAGAAGGATGGGGTTACTGTTACAGCTTCGGGTCTCCAATACAAGATTTCGGAAGAGGGTTCTGGAAATTCTCCAAAAGCCACCGATACGGTCAAAGTGCATTACGAAGGTCGACTGATTTCAGGCGAGGTTTTTGACAGCTCTATCGCGCGCGGAGAACCTGTGAGTTTTCCATTGAATGGCGTCATACCTGGCTGGTCGGAGGGCGTCCAGTTGATGAAGGTGGGATCGAAATTCGAGTTCACAATTCCTTCGGATTTGGCTTATGGCCCCTCTGGGACAGGTCCAATTCCACCAAATTCAGTACTAGTCTTTAATGTTGAGTTATTGGAAATAAACCCGGCTAAGTAATTAGGGTTGATTGATATACGCCTCTACGAAGGCATCAAATGTGCCTTCGTTACTGGCGGTGATTTGTATTTCGGATTGATGGCTCTGTTCAGCCTCTTTTTTCATTGCGACCAATGTATCAGGCGGGAGCCTAGCGGTTTTCCAAGTGTCGTGATGTTGATGGGCGCGCGTTAAACCAAACGCCAAGTGGCCCTCTTTAAGCGCAGTATTCTCAATTTCTTCAGAAAGCAATGGATGGGTGCCAGCTAGTCTCAATCGCGCTTCTTCTAAAGCACCCGTGAAGCTATCGCTTTGAAAAGCCTGATTTAAGGATTCGGCGATTGGATCAAGTGCTGCAAGGAACTGAATACCTGTTTCTTTGAGGGACGACCGTTCGTCAAAGCGCTGATCTGAGCGGCGGCCAGCCCAGCTGGCGCGTGCGTTAATTCCTTCGATGGCGATCCGTTCGTCCGGGCTATTAAAAGGGCTGTCTGCAAGCGCGGAGGCCGCCATCAAAAGTGTTATAAGGGATGCCTCATACTCCGTTATACCAGTTGGAGCGAATGGATTCAGATCTAACGCGCGTACCTCGAGATACTCAATTCCGCGATTAATGAGGGCTCGGACAGGGCGCTCACCTGGTTGTTGAATACACTTTGGCCGAATACTTGAGTAATATTCATTCTCAATTTGCAGGACGGCAACATTAAGTTGTTTGAATCCGTTTTTATCCTTGAGTCCCAACCCCTCATAGGTTGGCCATGGCTGATGTACCGCTTCAGATAGGGTGTTGCAGTAAGTATCTAACTGGTTAAAGCAAATATTAATCGATTCTTGTGTTGCTGATTGGTACCCGAGATCGCTCATACGAAGGCTGGTTGCTCCCTCGGAAAGGCGCGTTCGACCAGAAATCCGAAACCGGTCGGTGGCTAGTAAACGGAAGCTTTTATCGATGGATGGGCTGGCTCCGGTCAAGAGCATAATTAACCACTGAATTCGCCTGAAGTTACGAATTGTTCGGAAATAACCGACATCGCGGATGCCACGAATATCAGATATATCCGGATTCGTATCCAAGGCTGCTCGCCATAGCCAAAAATCATCGCTAAAGGATAGATTGAAGTGGACTCCGGCGATAGTTTGCATTTGTCGTCCATAGCGGAAGCCGAGTCCACGTCGGTACACTGTTTTGAGTCGGCCAATGTGCGACTCACCATAGTACGCTAAGGGTATGTCAGCATCTGAGTCTGGCAGCAAGCACGGCATGGATAAGGGCCAAATTCGTTCACCTTCCAGCACAGAGCTTGCGAATATGTGGAGTTGCTCGAGTTGGTTAATTGCTGCTTTTGGCGAGTTGTGTGTGCCCGTCACAAATTCTAGCAAGGCTTCAGAGTAGTCGGTCGTGATATGTGGATGTGTTAATGCGGATCCTAATGCGCGCGGATGTGGAGTTTGAGCGAGGCTCCCGGTGTTGGCGTCGACTCTTAACCCCTCCTTTTCGATACCGAATCGCATCTTTGAAAGATGGTGGCAAAGTGCTTCGAGATGCGCTGATTGAAGAACATGAGAAGGCAGAGAGGGTAATTCTAGTTGCACTGAATTTCCAGGGCTCTCAGCCATCGTTCAGGGTTACTAGTTCGTTGGAGTTCATCAGCAATTATGCTGACTAGTTTTGATAGATTGGATAGACAGTCACCAGAGTCCGGCCAACGGTCTACAGAATTCCAGGCAGTAGCTGTTTCAGATTTGTCGGAGGGTATTGATAGTCCAAGTGCCCCGAAAGGTCGCCAATCAGCACAATGATGCATGCTGTCAATCACCGCACTTTGTTCTGATGTGGATAGCGGACTACCTTGGCCTGAATGTCCACCATGCCAGCCGGCATTAACCAGAAAGCACTGCGTTTCGAATTTCTTCAGTAAATCTTCTAAAATAACAATGTAATCGTTGAGATTCCTCGGCAGAAGTGTGTCCATAAAGCCGGGCATGAAACGAATATCCATCTCTGGTCGCAGCCCCTCTTGCGGTCCAAAATGATTTCCATATCCCAGAATAAACCAAGCTAGGCATTGCTCATGAGAAATTTTTGCCAATGGAGGCAGAACACCCAAAGGGTCGGTAGTTAAAATCACGAGTTGTGTAGGCCCATCTGTGTTTGTTTCAGAGGTTGCGTTTAGAAGCTCCAGCGGCACTACCAAGTGTGCCGGAATTGTCGTGCTCAGATCGTCGTTTGGATCGTCGAGTATTGGGGTACGTTCATTTGTAAGGGTTAGATTTTCGGCCACAGTCCCGAACTGAAGGGCTTGATCGAGGCTGATAGGTAAGCTTTGGTTAAGGTGTAGACGACAGCCATCAGCCAGACGGTGCAAGCCATTGCTTGACCAAGAAAGAGCGCGGTCACCAATGAGCTGACCACATTTCAGTGCCCACGTGCTCTTTTGTGCGCCTGCTGGGCCCAAGAATAGTGTAATTTCTCCGTCGCCTTGCACTGCTGCTCCGTGTAAAGGTAGGGCATCTTTCTCCGGAAGAATTAGGCCTAGAAGAGTCATAATTGTTCGTCGCATTTCTCCAGTTGTGAGGGCACCGCCCATCAGGATCCGGCGTTTGCCGACGTGGATTAAAATGACGCCGCCGCCGTGACTTAAAATTTCGGCATCACCGAAACTGGAAAGTGGAGTCCAAATTAACTTCCACACGGGTTTTTCACGAGGATTAAATTCACTAGGACAGTGACATAAATAATGACAGGTTAAGGCATGCCACGCACTCAATGTCGTGATCTCAAGCGGCACTGCGATATGGGAATCAACACCCATATGGACGTGAATGCGGTATCTGGATCGCTCCGCTACGTCATCTTTTACGCGCTCCCAGATCGATTTAAATACCTCAGTGTCAAGCAAGTGAAACTGCGCATCAGCTCGAATTACGTCACTGACTGAAGGCTCATTGACAATAAACCTCTGCGCCTCCGTATCTCGTTCAGGTGAAACTACCAGGGCGCCTTTTGCAGATAGTTGACCCTCGTTGAGAGCCAGCGCGTGTTCGATTAATTCGGAAACGGTGAGATCGTCGTACCGACCAGACTCGTCAGTCTTCATTGCAATGTGTCAGGCCCCGGTGGCTGATCAGATAGGAGCCATTCTAAGTCAGCATGGTCATATTGGTATACCTGCCCACAAAAATGACAGTCAACCTGTAGTGACTGTCGCTCTAAAAACAATTGCTTTACCTCCTGTCCCCCGAGCGCACGAATTGCACGAGCAGAGCGCTCGCGAGAGCATGAGCAGCCAAAATGGATTGCCCATGGATCAAGGCCTCGGGGATTGAGCTCATGAAACAATTTATAAACTAAAAGAGGACCGGCTTCAGACGAAAGTTCTTTCTTGGTGATCGTGTCCGCAAGCGTTGCGAGAGTTTGCCAATTTGAGTTTTCTAAAAATGGTCGGCCACCCTTCTCTGGGACGCGTTGGATCAACAGGCCACCAACACTTTCTTCACCACTTGATAACCAAAGTCTAGTATCTAGCTGTTCGGAATGTTCGAAGTAGTGATTTATGCACCCTTCAATTGAATTAGATTCTAACGGGACAATGCCTTGATAACGTTCGCCTTGTTTCGGATCGATTGTGACTGCCAAGTAACCCGTCCCCAGGAGCTCCCGAAAAGTCGCCGTTTCAGTGAGATCACCCCACTGCGCTGTGCTGCGAATCCTCCCCCCAGAGGAACATTCAGCCACCATCATGGTGACGGGGCCGGATCCCTTAATCTGAATAATCATCGCTCCATCGAATTTAAACATACGTGACAGTATGCAAGCGGCAGCAACAAGTTCCTCACACAAAGACCTCAAGATGAGAGGCATGTTTTGATGGTCGAGCATCTCATCCTTGGTCCTCTCGAGCCTGACTGTCATCAAACGTGCGTCGGGCGCATCATCGCAGAGGTAACGACGAACGGCATCTTGGTCAGCTACCAAGTTAGTCATTGAATGTTCCTTTCAGCTTAACCATCTGACGTCGTTCTCTTTTATTCGGACGATGATCTGCCGGCTGAAACCCCGCACGAGAATATCTATAGAGGTCTCGTTCAGTTTCTCGCTTCTTTACTGATTCTAAAGTTTCTCGGTATAAAAGTTGGGCTTCGACGGCGGGTCTACGGTCCTCCCGCACGTCGAGTACGTTTACGACCATGCTTGATTGCCCTTTTGAGATTTCGATCTCTAGTCCCGGGACCACCATTTTGGAGGGTTTAGCTTTGACGCCGTCAATATGAATTCGGCCACCATCGATAGCGTCACGGGCAAGCGCACGTGTTTTGAAGAATCGAGCCGCCCAAAGCCACTTGTCGAGCCTCACACTACTCATGTCTTCGCCATCATTTCGAGGCTTGGAATTAGAACATCAAAATCGTTTATCCCTTGTTTCCATTTGGCCCTCGGCGGTTCAGAAAGATTCGGGTGTCTAATCTCAACAACCCTACGAACGCCTGCATGATCTGCTGCCTCCAGTACCTTTGGTGAATCATCCATGAATACAGCGCGGTCTGGATCAATTGTGTACTCATCAAATAGTGCCTTCCAAAAATCGGGGTGCTCTTTGGCGACACCGTACTGATGGCTTGAAACAATCCCGTCAACCATCGCTGCGAGCGGTAATACATCGAGTTTCAGCTGGATAACGTCAGGGTGCGCATTAGTTGCTATTAGCGTGCGTAGGGGCAGGGGTTTCAATGCATCGAGAAACTGCTGAGCATGGGGTCTGAATCTGATTAAGTGCGCAAGCTGCCTCTTAGCTTCGATAATATCAATGCCGAAAAATGATGCCCAGTGTGTTGTACAATACCAGACTAGGGTGCCTTCATGTTTCTGCAATTCTCGGTGAAATCGCTCACGAATTCTATGTTCGGGCTCTCCTGTCAAATTGGAAACAACGGAATACACGCTTTTAAGCCAAAACGTTGCGTCATAATGAAGGTCTAAAAGTGTCCCATCCATATCGAGTAACACGTCATCAATCGTGCGCCAATCAATGTCAAAGAGCATAGGGTGCCTCAATTGGTAGCTTGAAGAGTCGAAAAACGGTTTGATAAATTCTAGCAATGTCATCGAGGCCTTCATAACGACCGCTTGGGCCACCATGGCCAGCGTTAAGTTCGGTATATAACAAAAAGGGTCCGCCACGTCCCAGCGCTTGAAGTTGATGTATCCAGCGAGCCGGCTCCCAATAGGTTACCCGCGGATCTGTTAAACCGGCCGTTGCAAGAATGCATGGATACTGCCTCTTACCAACCATTTGTGTAGGCGAAAAGTGACTTAGACGACGTTTTGCGTCTTCAGATTTGATTGGGTTGCCCCACTCAGGCCACTCGGGAGGTGTCAGTGGTAGGTCTGCGTCAAGCATGGTCTTAAGTACATCGACAAATGGAACGTCTGCAATTACTCCTCTGAACAACTCGGGTCTACGCATGGCCGCTGTGCCAACCAGCAGGCCGCCTGCGCTACCGCCGTGTGTAATTATTCGCCCGGCAGATGTATAACCATCTCGAATGAGTGATTCTGCCGCGCCCACAAAATCATCAAATGATTTATCTTTGTCAGCCATTCGCCCAGACTTGTACCACTGATATCCCTTCTCCATGCCTCCTCGAACATGCGCGGTTACATGTATGACGCCTCGTGTCAGTAGTATCCTGCGAGTCGCACTAAAGCCCGGAGTTAGGCTCATCCCATAGGCTCCGTAGCCAGTCAATAATACTGGGCTTTTGTGGTTTGGGACCAAGTCTTTATGGTGGACGATGGTTAATGGGACCAGTTGCCCATCTCCTGATAACCCATAATGTCTTTTGACAATATAGTTTTCAGAATCGTGACCATTTGGCGGTACTGAAATTTTTAGCTGTCTTGATTCGCCAGAGCGAAGATCGATCTCTCTCACTTGTGTCGGTGAGGCAGGTGTAGAGATCCGCATGCGGACTGTGTCACGGTCAAATCCGGGTAACGGATCTAGATGTGTGTCGTGGATTGATGTTTGAAGACTGAGCTCTTGCCGAATCCTGAACATTATCGGGTCCGGCTCAGCAATTAGATAGCGACCACACCCCTCCTCTGAGTACTCAATGATCCAGTGGTTTTTAAGGATCTCGTAGTCGGTGAAGACAGACCCTTCGACGGGTACCCACAATCTCGTCCATAGACCCGGGTTGCTGGGTCTCGAGATATTTGGAGTGGGCGCCCTGTAGAGAGCAAAATCCTCATGGTCATAGTTGCCGCGGATTATCAGATAAGAATCGTTTTCTTCTAGTTCATACTCTAGTCCCTCGATCCAATCGGTCACCGGAATTGGTTTTAAATCAGATAGCGTCGCATCCAAAAGAAAACTCTGGTTTGTTTGGTGATCGTGGACATTAACCGTGATCCATTTCTCAGAGCTTGTCTTACCAAGAGCAATGAAGCGGCCGGAATGTTCTAGGTTGAAGACTAATTTATCGTCGCTCTGGGCACTCCCGATTTCATGACACCAAACTGAGCTCGGTCTTTGATTCTCGTCGAGACGAGTGTAGAGAATTTTGGTGCTGTCGGTATTCCATTCAAAATCCCCACGGCAGTCATTGAGGGAATCTTCCAGTTGTTCTTGGGTTCCTGATTGAAATATGGTTAGCGTATACCGCTCAGAGCCTTGTCGGTCTTCAGTCACTGCGAAGAATCGATGATCGGGTGAATGGTCTGCGGCTCCTATATCGTAGTAGGGATGATTTGCTGCTCGCATATCACCTGAAAGAAGGACCTCAGATTTTCCGGATTTGAATCGCCTCAGGAAATCAGGATGCTCAGCGCCCTCAACAAATCGTTGCCAGTAAGAAAAAACTCCGTCGTTTACGGGTACTGAGTCGTCACGGTCCCGGATCGTTGCCTTTAACTCATCAATGATCCATTTTCGTGATTCTGTTCCTCCAAGCCATTCCTCAGTCTTTTGATTTTGTGTTTCGAGGTAGTGTCTGATGTCCTCGGGAAGGCGAGCGGGATCTTCGAGAACTTCTTGCCAATTGGAGGCCTTTAGCCAGCTGTTGTCGTTCGTTGGGATCTGCATGTGCCTAGTGTACGCTAGACGACACACGTTGTGAGGTCTTATGGCAGTCGGTGATTGGTTCCGTGTAGTGCTCCTATCTCTCGTTTGGGGAGGGTCGTTTTTCTTTATTGAGGTGATGCTCGAGGCGATGCCACCGATGACGAGCGTGCTTGGTCGATTAATGGTTGGCCTGATTGGATTGGTATGCCTTTTGAAGATCCTCGGCCATCGTCTAGGAATACTCATAGAACAGTGGCAGCCCTTCGCTTTCATCGGCTTCATTAACAATGCGGTTCCATTTAGTTTGATTAGTTTTGGGCAGACTGAAATTACGGGATCACTCGCCTCAATCATAAATGCAACCACTCCGATCATGACAGCATTAGTGGCTCACCGATTGACCACAGACGAGCGGTTGTCATCAAATAAAATATTAGGCATTGGTTTTGGGTTCAGTGGTGTTCTCGTGCTATTCGGTCCAGTTGCGATGGAAAGTGGGGCATCTTTGTTGGGAATGACCGCGGGTCTTACCGCGACAATTTGCTATGCCTTTGGCTCTGTGTACTCCAAGCGGTTAAAAGAGAATGCCCCACTTATTAACGCAACGGGCCAGGTACTGTATGGAACTTGTTGGATGGTACCCATAGTCATGATCATTGACCGGCCCTGGACATTACCAATGCCCGGCCTTGCGCCTTGGCTTGCGGTCTTTGCGATCGGGCTTTTATCAACGACACTCGCGTTCTACATATACTTTCGGGTGTTAAAAACTGCGGGCGCGAGCAATGTGGTTTTAGTAACATTTTTAGTCCCCGTTAGCGCTTCCGGGCTTGGCATTGTTTTTCTGGGGGAGGTCCTTGCCTTGCAACATGTTATTGCTTATTTGTTGATTGTGTCTGGCCTTGCGATCATTGACGGAAGAATAGTTGCAAAACTGGGCAAATTAATACTAAAGTCGCAATGATTTGGGGAGACAGTCGGTAAATGGAGTTTCGATGAAAAAAGCATTCGCAATAGTATCGCTTATGTTGTCAGGGTGGGCCTCCGCTGAGACTGAAAGAGCTACCTTTGGCGGTGGATGTTTCTGGTGTTTGGAACCGTCCTTTGAATCAATTCACGGTGTAAGCTCAGTTGTCGCAGGCTACGCCGGGGGCTCGACTTCGAACCCAACATATGCTCAAGTAACTTCGGGGAAAACCGGTCACATTGAGGTAGTGGAGATAACCTTCGACCCGCGAATCGTCGATTATCAGTCGTTACTTGACAACTTCTGGAAACAAATAGACCCAACTGATCCGGGTGGCCAATTCGTAGACCGGGGGCCTCAATATCGGTCTGTGATTTTTACGCACACCGATGAGCAAATGTCACTCGCACTTGAATCTAGGCTTCGTCTGCAAGAGGCGACAGTTTTTGATGCGCCGATTGTGACCGAAATTGTATCCGCATCAACTTTCTATCCTGCAGAGGATTATCATCAGGATTACTATAAAACCAATGCACTGCAATACAAATTTTACCGATACCGGTCGGGCCGGGATCAGTTTTTAGAACGCGTTTGGGCAAACCGGGCTGACTTTTCACTGTTTGACAAGGGTATTCTCAGAAAAAGCGCTTATTGGAAACCGAGCGCGGCGGAAATCAGATCCCGGTTGACACCTTTGCAGTATAAGGTGACGCAGGAAGATGGCACTGAACCGCCCTTCCGTAACGCTTATTGGAATAAAAAATCCGATGGTATTTATGTCGATGTAGTTTCCGGAGAGCCACTTTTTAGTTCTCTTCATAAGTACGACTCAGGTACGGGGTGGCCGTCCTTTTGGAAACCGCTAGAGTCCAGCCACATTGTGGAGCGGGACGATAACAAGCTCTGGATGACGCGTGTTGAGGTGCGCTCCAAGTTCGGCGATTCGCATCTTGGGCATGTATTTCCTGACGGTCCAAAACCAACCGGGTTGAGGTACTGTATAAACTCAGCTGCTTTAAGGTTTGTCGCGGTGGATGACTTGGAGAAGGCCGGTTATGGAAAATATTTAGAAGATTTTTCGAGGGGCAATAATTGAAAAATAGCCAGCCGCCTCCAGCTTCGCTTTGAGTCCTCAAGGAAACGTACCATGACAAAACAGATCGGCTGGCGCGGAGAGGTCGTTGATGTAAAAGGAAATCTGCCACTAGTAGGCGAGTTTGCTCCTGACTTCGTTCTTACCGCGAATGACCTCAGTGAGATTATGTTGAGTGATTTCGCGGGCCAAAATCTTGTTTTGAATATTTTTCCGTCTATAGATACACCCACATGCGCCACGAGTACTCGCAGGTTCAATGAAGAGTTGGTAAAGCTCGAAAATACCGCGGTGTTATGCGTTAGTGCCGATCTACCATACGCGCAAAAGCGATTTTGTGGAGCAGAGGGCCTCGATCGGGTGATCACTGCCTCTTCGTTTAGGTCATCCTTTTCAGATGACTACGGTGTAACTGTCCTGACAGGAATTCGTCGTGGGTTAACTGCGCGGGCCTTAATTGTTGTTGACGCGGCTGGAATAGTTAAGCATGTTGAGTTGGTGCAAGAAGTCTCCACTGAGCCGAACTACCGAACGGCTCTATCTTTCCTGTAGTTACTTGAGCAACGAGGCGACGGTTTTGCGAGTCTCCTCGGTAGCTACTTCGGCCTCCTGCGTTAACTGCTCAAAAACGGCTATGATATTTCTCGCTATCTCAGTAAGTTCGCTTCCGCCCCCGAACTGTCCGCCGGTTTGTGTTATCAACACTGGTTCACTCAGCGATTCGTTTAACTCTTGAATCAAAAGCCAGGCTTTGCGATATGACATGTTGATGGATTTGGCTGCTTGCGATAGTGAGTGCTCTTTTTGGATTGCCTTGAGTAATGCGATCTTTCCGGGACCAATTAATGTCTCGTTGTCGTCCAGCTGGAGTTTGAGCTTGAGGCGAGGTAAGGACATTGCTAACAGTCCCGACCTTCGATTTGACGCGCGATCCTGCGAGGATATAGAACGTAGCAAGTGCCTAGACGCTGATCACCACGGGTAACGAACATTCGGTAGGGGTTACTTTTTACACGGACGTTGAGCGAATTGCCGTATGGCCGCTCAAATGTTGCTGAGGCGCCAGCGAGCAATAACAGCGAGCATTTTTTCATTTGCTTATGAGAAACGTTCACTCCAACCTCAGCGAGATTTTTGATGATGTCTTTACAGAATTCTTGACTGGTGTCAGACCGAGTAAACTCGCGCGCGGCGGCGTTTGTCGCGTCGATTAATAAAAAGCTAATTAGGATGAAGCAATATTTCATATTTTTAGCCTACTACAATTAAAAGTTATGACTAAAGTGATTTTATTGTGAACCTTTGACTCGATGCTTGTTGACAGATTCTGCGTCAAGGATTCGGGTTTCTTCGCCGCTTGAATAGTTTCACCAGTTTCTGAAACTGCTCAGCGAAACGTGGCTGAGCCTACAAGTCCTAGATGCACTGTAACCGCAATAAAAAATAGACAGTGCCAACATTGCAGTATTCTTTTGAACTTAATTCCCTCATAGCACCTAACTTCGTTGAATGTCATTACTATTTATTGGGCTGACAAAGCATTTGCCGTATTTTGCGGGATCAGTTGGCGCGGTCCTCGAGCTCTAGAAAACGTAGTATTTTCCCATCAAGCTCTGCCTGCAATTCCTGATAGCGGCTACTTTCTTTTGCAGCAAGTGCGGGATTGGCAGTGAAAAACTCGGGATCTGACATTAGGGCATCCAGGTTTTTGATTTCTATCTCGAGCCGATCGATTTCGGAACTTAGCTCTTCGTGTTCACGTTTCTCATGAAATGCTAGTTTCTTTTTAGGAGCGTTTCTAGATTTTTGATGGGTCACTTTCGTGACTTGGCACGTATTCTCACTCGAGAGCTGCTGAGGTCGTTGGCGAATCCAGTCACTGTAGCCGCCAATATATTCGCGAAGCTTTTGATCCGAATCGAATGACCAGATACTGGTAACCAAAAGGTCAAGGAAATCCCGGTCATGGCTTATAACAATCAAGGTACCTTTAAACCCGAGGAGCGTGTCTCTCAGGATATCGAGTGTTTCTAGATCTAGGTCGTTGGTGGGCTCATCCAATATCAGTAAATTTGCGGGTTTCAAGAAGAGTCGAGCCAATAACAGCCGATTGCGCTCCCCACCCGATAGCATGCGGGTCGGACCTCTCGCTTTTTCTGGAGAGAACAGGAAGTCTTGCAGATAGCCGATCACATGCTTTTTCCCGCCGTTTACTTCAACAAAATCTGAGCCATGTTGTAGGTTGTCGATAACTGTTGCGTCGTCGTCCAAAGTTTCTCTCAGTTGATCGAAGAGAGCTATTTTCAAATTAGTGCCGAGTTTTGAAGTTCCTGAGCTTTGTTTGATTTGTCCGAGCAACGTTTTAATTAGGGTACTTTTCCCAGCACCATTGGGACCGATCACTCCAATACGATCACCGCGTAGAACAGTCGTCGAAAAACCGTCGAATAGCTTTTTTTCGCCTAGCATTAGGCCAAGTTTGTTCGCTTCAATAACAACGCGGCCCGATTTCGATGCATCCACCAGTGTCAGGTCAGCGGTCTGCTGGCGCTCGCGGCGAGAGGCTCTCTCGCGTCGCAGCTGTTCGAGCGCACGCACCCGGCCTTCGTTTCTGGTTCGTCGAGCCTTGATCCCTTGTCGGATCCACTCTTCCTCTTTGGCTAACTTCTTGTCAAATGCGGCGAATTGATCTGCTTCTGCGGCCAATTCTCGGTCACGACGTTCCAAATAAGTCTGATAACCGCACTCATAGCTCCGCAAAACACCGCGGTCTAGTTCCACAATACGGGTTGCCAGGGCGTCGAGAAAGCGGCGATCGTGGGTAATGAAAAGAACGGCACCCTGGAATAACTTGATTTGTTCTTCCAACCATTCAATTGTAGGTATATCTAGATGGTTCGTTGGTTCATCAAGGAGTAATAAATCAGGCTCAATTACTAACGCTTGGGCGAGAAATACCCGTCTTTTCATGCCACCGGATAGGGTATTGAATTGTGTGTCTGGAACGAGGCCGAATCTTGACAGTGTTTGCTCGACCATTTGTTCGACTCGCCAACCATCCGCAGCCTCCAAGGCGTGTTGACACTCCTCAAGCACTTGCAGATTCTGTTCTGTCGGGTCTTCAGAAACTGACGCTAATAATCGATGATACCTTTCGAGGAGGGGTGTTAGTTTGCCGAGACCAGAGGCTACTACTTCGAATATTGTGCCGTCGGTTCCTGCCGGGACATCTTGTACCAGTCGTGCAACTTTAAGTTGCGCACTTTTATTTATCTCCCCGGAATCCGCGTGAATGTCACCCGCAATGAGTTTCATTAGTGTCGATTTGCCAGCGCCGTTGCGGCCCAATAGTCCGATACATTCTTTTGGCTGAATTCTCATGTTTAAGTCGTTGAGGATTGCTGGTCCGCCAAAACTTATCTGAACACTCTGGAGGGAGAGGATACTCAATGACGGCTCCCACGGAAATTCAGTTGCCGCCACGCCTCATAAAGAACGATAGCAACCGAATTTGATAGATTAAGGCTACGATTATTCGGAGACATAGGGATTCGTACCAATTCTGTGACAGCTGGATCCTCTCGAATTTCTAAAGGAAGGCCTCGTGTTTCAGGTCCAAAAAGTAGAATGTCGTCCTTTTCGTATGATACCGACTCATAAGAAACCGATCCTTTTGTTGATAGCGCAAAGAGTCGCTGTGACCTTCGGTCAATATAACCTTCCCATGAATCAAACTCAGTGACTCGCGCCAGATCATGATAGTCGAGCCCAGATCGTCTGACTGATTTTTCGTCCAAAGAGAACCCAAGCGGCTTAATCAGATGTAACTGGCTGCCAGTATTGGCACACAGACGAATTATATTGCCGGTATTCGGCGGGATTTCTGGTTGATATAGGCAAACGATAAACATGGCGAGACGATACGCGCCTTGCCTTTGAAAAGGAAGTCAGCCTAAGCCCTTCCAAAATGGAACAGATCCAACATCTATAGACAACTTTGTTCACCTATTAATCCTAGATAAACTTTAAAAAAAGAGAAGTCTGATGAAATCGATCGAAATACAAATTGTTCCGCGTACCTCTGATATTGGGAACTTGGAGGTAAAGCGCGCTTTGCCGTCGAGAGAGAGGCGTTCCGTAGGGTCTTTTGTGTTCTGGGATCAGTTTGGACCAGGTGAGCTACTTGAGAATGATGGTATAGACGTGCGGCCTCATCCTCACATCGGACTATCAACAATAACCTATCTATTTAATGGCTCGATGCAACATCGGGACAGCCTCAATAACGATGTTGTTATTGGTCCGGGTGCGGTGAATTTAATGACCGCAGGCTCCGGGATTGTTCATTCGGAGCGATCGGATGAAGCGGCGAGAAAGGGGATCGCAAAGCTCTTTGGTATTCAAAGCTGGCTCGCCCTTCCAATATCATTTGAAGAGTCAGCGCCAGACTTTATGCAATACGGTAAAGCCGTTCTTCCAACATTTAAAGATCAGGGAGTTGAGGGTCGGGTATTGCTTGGGACATGGCAGACGTTGTGTTCCCCAGTCTCTTTTCCCTCTGACTCGTTATACGTGGATTTGCATATGAAGCCCGCGAGTCATGTATATTTTCCGAGAGAGCATCATGAGCGTGCCGTGTTCAGCGTCAGTGGTGCTATCGAAGTTGACGGGATTCTCTACCCCGCATCGGAGTTGTTAGTGCTAAAACCTAATCGCGATGTTTTGATTCATGCGCCTGAGGGTGCACGGGTACTTCTTTTCGGTGGTGAGCCACTGGATGCACCGCGATACCTTTGGTGGAACTTTGTGTCATCAGATAAAGATAGGATTGAGCAAGCGAAGTCGGATTGGGTACAGGGAAACTTTGATCGGGTCACAGGTGATGATGAATACATCCCATTACCAGATGAATAGGTCGGGCCAGCGGTCTGGTTTAGTCTGTGAAACTTTATTTTTTCTTCGCGCGATATTAGCGGCGTCATGTCTCAGGTGAGTGTGGCTAAACCGATCATTAACCAATCGCAAAAAAATTTGAGGCTATTTTCTGGGATGGGTACGGGCGACATCATAACTCCACCAAGGGTTAAGCCTTGGAAATCAAACGCTCATACACTGCGGAAGGCAAGTTGGAGACAAGAGTGAGGCATCTGACCGACACACACGCGCATTCAGTGGCCAGCACACACGCGTATTCTACTATCGAGGAGTATTTTCGTGCTGCTTCAGAAAAAGGATTACAGCTATTTAGCATCACTGATCATGGTCCAGAGATGCCCGACTCACCCCATCCGTGGCACTTTGGGAACATGCGTGTACTTCCGCGACTGCGGTACGGGGT
>PBZM01000061.1 GCA_002731015.1 Gammaproteobacteria bacterium | reverse complement strand
TGGGCTTAATAAATCTCGGGCACTCATTTGGGTGCCGACTAAGATCACGATACCAATGGTGATTGCAGCCAATATTTGCACCAGCGGTACATTGAGTGATTGTATCTTGATTACGCGCATCTGCTCATGCCGCAGTTTTTTATTGATCCGATCGAACTGTGCTTGTTGGTTGTCGTGTCCACTGAAAATCTTGATGTCTTTTACGGCCAATAATGACTCCTCGATTAGACCGGTAAGTCTACCAGTCCAGGTCTGCAAATCTTGGTTAGATTGGCGCATTTTCGCACTGGCTTTCTTTACGACAATTGAAACGACTGGGGCCGCAAGCAGAAGTGCTAAGGACATTTGCCATGAGGTATAGATTAAAAATCCAAGGAGGCCGAGGATCATCAAGGTATCTTTAATTATAATCATCCATGCAGTTGACACGGCCTCTCCGACCTGCGTAACGTCATAGGTTATCCGGGATAGTAATCGACCACCCTCCTCGGAATCGTGATCTATCATGGGGAGGTCAAGTTGCACCGCAAATACCTCGGAACGGATATCCGCCACTGTGCGATGTGCGACATATTGGCTTGAAACAGATGCCACATATTCTGATATGCCTTTAATCACAAAAACCGCAACTATTAGTAATGGAATCTGGATTAATGAACTGGGGTCTTTATCAATCAAGGATTCGTCGATAAGGGGCGCCATAAGGGCGGGAAGTAGAGGTTCCATCGCAGCGGTCGCTGTCATTGATAACATCGCCAGGATCGCAATCTTCCAGTATGGCAATGCTTCTCTGATCAGGCGGCTATAAGTCCGCATATCCCGTTTCATTCGCGTCTCAAGATCCAATCCACCCAGAAGTTGGCAAATCCTCTTGGTTTAAATTCTCGTTCCATAGTATCTCGATCGTATTCGGAGTTTACCCACTCAAGGAAAGTGGGTTCCGCGCCACCTTTGTTAAATTTCGTGCACTGGTCACGGTATCTTAAATATGAGTCAAAGAAGTGATCAAGAATCCCTGTTTTCGCGCTCCTAAAGTGGCCATAAGTCCAATGTAGTTGAGCTTTTGCCTCCTCAATTGTTTGACCTAACCGAAAGTGACAATATAACACTGCGAAGATCCCTGCGCGGTCGGCACCTGACTTGCAGTGGGCTAAGGCCGGGGTTTCAAAGTCCTCGATTAATCGTTTCAGCATATTAATTTGCTTGGCTGTTGGTAGTCCTCGGGAGTGGACGCGTGTATTGATTAACGTAATACCAGCCTCCTCACAGGCTTTGGCTTCAAGTTGGTATCGCCCTTGGGAAGGATTGTATCCACGGAGATTTATAATCGTTTTCAGTCCTAAATCTCGTTTGTACCGATGAATTTGTGCGACACTTGGCTGATTACTTCGATATAGGGGCCCTGGCAAAAGGAAACGATTGGAATACAGAGATCTAAGAAAGCCATGGTCAATAAGCCATAAATCGAGATTAGCTTTGGTTAACTGCCACAAGTTAAGCGATGTGGGTGGTGGTGCTTTACCCCAACCTTCAACGGACACGGATCTTCCTATTTCCTTTTGAGTAGCGCGGAGGATACTCAATTCGCGGTTGTTCTGCACATCAATAGAGGGAATTAGTAAATGAAATTTGGCTTTGATGGTTTAAAGGGATTGCATCGTTGGCCATCTTATTGGTCTAAACCTTCAGTATTTCTTGGTCGAATATTGCGCCCGCTTGTTGCCTCCTGGATGAAAAAGAAGCGCCTCAAAATAGCAAAAGCATCACGCGTTGCCAGTCAGATCCCGATAGTTTGTATCGGTAATATTGTTTTAGGTGGTGCAGGTAAGACACCGCTGGTCGCAAGTCTCGCTTCGAAATTGCAAGAGGCCGGTTTTAAACCTGGAATTGTCAGCCGTGGTTTTGGTGGCAAGGTTAAGTCTTTACCGATTGAAGTGACTGAACAAAGTTTGCCTCGAAAAGTTGGCGATGAACCTCTAATGCTGAAGAAACGGACGGGTTGTCCGGTGGTCGTGTGTCGTGATAGGGCGCGGGCAATTGAGCGCCTTCATTTTCACTATCCGGTCGATGTAATCTTATCTGATGACGGGCTACAGAATACGGGGATGCGGCGAGATTTTTCAGTTTGCGTGTTTAACAAAGAACAAGGGATAGGTAATGGACTTGAGATGCCATTTGGTCCATTGCGAGAGCCAATATCAGCGGTACATCAGATGGATGCGATAGTGGTGAGTGGTACTGGCGATCCAAAGGAAATGCTGATCGAAATGGGCATCGAAACGAAAACACCTACTTTTGGTTCGGTTGCTCAGATGGCTTATGTGTACCGATCTGATCAACCCGCAATCCTTCGATCGCTAGATGATCTAAAAGATCATGGGAGATTTGATGCTGTTGCGGGAATCGCCTCACCTAGTCGTTTTTTCGAAGGACTTCAGAAAGCAGGGCTTATGATTGAAGAGCACGCTTTTACAGACCATCATGCGTTTTCTGTATCTGACATAGCTGAGCTCTCGCTTGTTATCACAACTGAGAAAGACGCAGTGAAGTTGTTACACTTATTAAAAGAACCGTTCTGGATTGTTGTACTAGATAGTCTGCAACCAGAGTTTGAGACATGGTTAATTGATGGTTTGAATCACTGGAGCGTTAGGTTATGAGTTTGGCTCCTCAACTTAAAGATTTATTGGTGTGTCCATTGTGTAAAGGCAAAGTTGAGATTCGCGAGGCTGATCAGGAAATCTGGTGTCGTGCCGACGGTTTGGCGTTTCCTATTCGAGACGATATTCCAGTCATGTTAGCCGATGAGGCTAGGACCCTGACTAATGATGAGCGGACTGATCGATAATGAACTTCGTGGCGGTGATTCCCGCTCGTTTTGGATCAAAGCGCCTTCCGGGAAAGCCATTGCTTGATATTGCGGGACAACCTATGGTTCAGCATGTGTATGCTCGTGCTTCAGCATCAAAAGCAGATCGAGTGTTGGTAGCGACTGATGATCAACGGATAGCTGATGCCGTCATAAGTTTTGGTGGAGAGTGCTTGATGACACGAGATGATCACCCGACTGGAACGGATCGGTTGGCGGAGGTGGCCGATCTTTTAAAGCTATCTGCTGACACAATTGTGGTTAACGTACAAGGTGATGAGCCACTACTACCGGCATCTGTGATTCATCAGGTTGTAGAAATATTAGAGAAGCATCCTCAGGCGTCGATTGCCACCTTGTGCGAACCGATTAATCGAGTCTCGGATATTGAAGATCCGAATCAAGTCAAAGTAGTGAAGAGTCAGTCGGGCAGGGCGTTATATTTTTCACGTGCAAGAATTCCAATGAATTCCTCAATAGACTGTGGAGTTCATTATCGACACATCGGCCTTTATGCATACCGAGCTGGTTTTCTTCGTGACTTTGCATCCTTGAATCCGACGCCACTTGAGCAATTTGAGAACCTCGAGCAGCTGCGCGCACTGGAACACGATCGTTTCATACAAATTGAGGTTGCTATTGAATCAATTCCACCAGGGGTTGATACGGAAAGTGATCTAGAGGTAATTCGTCGCCAAATGGAGGATTTTGGTGTTTGATCTCACGGGTTTTACGACACTGAAACTCCCATTCAAGGCGAAATCGGTGATCAGGTTAACCTCGATTGAAAATGTTTGTGTATCAATGCAGCAGCTTGGCTCCATTCCGCGTTTAGTAGTGGGCGGCGGCAGTAATATTGTCGTCCTCGACCCCGAATTCGAGGGAATTGTTTTGAGGCCTGAGATTCAATACTACGAAATTACAGAGTCTGGTAACGACGTCTATTTGGAGGTGGGCGCTGGGCACTCATGGCATCAACTGGTCATGAAGACCTTAGATTCAGGTTGGTTCGGTCTAGAGAATTTGGCCTTAATTCCGGGATGGATGGGAGCCGCTCCTATTCAAAATATTGGGGCATATGGCGTCGAGCTCAAAGATCATTGCCATCGAGTCAAGCTTTATGATTTTGAGGAGCAGGCTATCATTGAGCTTCCGGCGTCTCAGCTAAATTTTGGGTATCGACATTCGTTGTTTAAAGAGCTTCCTGGTCGATTCCTGGTATTAACAGTGACTCTAAAGTTATCGAAATACGCTAGCCCGAGAGTTAGCTATGGCACTATTTCTGAGGAATTAGAACGCCAGGGTTTGGATGCTGAGAAGCCGCTCGATATTGCTAAGGCGGTAATTTCGATCCGTCAGTCCAAATTACCTGACCCAGACATTACTCCGAATGTAGGTTCTTTTTTTAAAAATCCCGTCGTTCGCTCTGAGGTTGCAGACCGCTTGCAAGATGAATTTCCTGAAATGCCTACTTACGTCAATGGAGAATACACAAAAATAGCAGCAGGATGGTTAATAGATCGGCTTGGATTGAAAGGTCAGCAAATTGGCGGATTTGCTGTAAATGAACGTCAGGCCCTCGTGATAACTAATGATGGAACCGGGACCGCAGATGACTTGAGAGATTTGGTGGCTCTGATCCTTTCATCGGTCGAAGCCACCTATGGATTAAGTCTTGCTATTGAGCCGACTCAACTGGGTCGACTCAACTGACCTTGATCTACTCGGTGTCAGTCGCTCTAGATACTGGGTGCTCATCTGAGTCTGACTTTTTAGACCTACCGCGTCCGCGTTGCTTCGGTCTATCTTCCGCGTCAGATGGAGGTGTCTTACTGCCAGTGTCGTCTTCGACAAGTTGAGCTCTCAGATCAGTCACTGATGGCGTCGGCATGGCATCCGTTGCGTCGGGACTCCCGCGGCGTCCACGACCACGCCCTCGCTTTGGTTTTTCGGCCTCACTTTCTTCTACGACCGGCGCAGATGATTTCGATTCCATGTCACTGGCCAGGACAGTTGCCGTACTTGGCGCTACCTTGTCAACCGCATCTTCATCCACTACCTTCGCCTTCTTGCTGCGTGCCAGCTTTTTCTTTGGCGTTTTCACGTCCTCGACAGGTTGCTCACTATCTGACGACGAATTTTCATTAGAATTCGCGACAGGTAATTCATCCGCTTTAATATTTGTTTCGATTTTTTCTGATTCTGATGAATCATTTTTAGTTTGATTTTTTCGAGGACGACCTTTGCCACGGCCAGCGCGTTTGGGTTTGTCTTCTGGTGGCGTTTCTTGAATTACCTGCGTATCTGTTACGTCGACTGATAAACCCGGTTGGGGCATTTCTTCGGTTTTTGACGATGCAACAGCTTCACCAATCATTTTTTCTTTTGCATTGCCTTCCGAAATCTCGGCTGTCATGTTTTCACGGCGCGATCCACGGCGCCCACGACGTGCGCGCTGGGGCTTTTCATTTTCTGTAATAACACCCTCATTCAAAACAGGTGCGTCATCGATTGTGGTCTCTCCTGATGTTACTGTATGCGCTTCTAGCTTTGCTTCTTGGTTTGCAATTGCCTCTTTACCTCGCTGTCTTCGCTCGGGACGCTTAGGACGGGGTGCTAGATCCTCTTCGTGTGCTTTTAATTCAGCCTCGCGCTCTGGAGAAATCTGCTGGTCCTCCGTGGCTTGGATTGTTGTTCCGATTCCGTCTGTGTCTGACTGACTTTTATTACGGCGTCTGCGACGACGGCGACCACCTTGAGCACCCCCTACGGAGCGTTCAGTTTCCTGATTGTTTGGTCCACGAATAGATTTTGAGCGCTGGTTGTGGGTGGATTCAGGTCGGTCTATTCGGTCGTTGGAACGCTTGCCACGGCGACTATTTGTTTGGTTGGATTGTTTTTCGGAGTCATCGTCCTCCCCGCTTCCAAATATAAAGCCTACCACCCAAGATACGAGGGACTTTTCCTGTGGTTTGGACGGACGTCTGCGTGAACTTTCTGGACGCTTTTTGCGTCCAATGCCTCCATTGCTGAGACCATCTTTAGGTTCAAGTTCCGGGTTTCTTTCTGGGGCTGGGGTTTTAGGCTTAATATCTGTCACCAGCGCTTGCTCACGCACTTCAGGCTGACGTGCACGGACAAGTTCTGGTTCTGGAACGGGGGTTGCTGCTTGAATATCGATGGATAGTTCCAGATTTACGACCTGAGGGTCGTCGTCGCGCAGCCTCAGGAGGTCATAGTTTGGTGTCTCCATAGTCGGGTTTGGAACGACTAATACACGCACGTTATGACGTCTCTGGACGGATTCGAGCTGCTGGCGTTTTTCGTTTAAAAGGAATGTTCCTACTGGCACGGGGACCTGAATGCGAACCTCACCTGTCCTCTCTTTGACTGCCTCATCTTCGAGAAGACGAAGAATCTGAAGCGCTAAAGACTGAACATCACGAATGCTGCCTTGACCGTGACAGCGAGGACAGACAACGCCGCTGGTTTCGCCCAACGATGGACGAAGTCGTTGGCGGCTCATTTCAAGGAGCCCAAAGCGTGATATGCGACCAATCTGTACGCGAGCTCGATCAGATTTGAGAGCCTCTTTGAGCTTATTTTCTACAGCTTTCTGGTTTTTGTTCGCTGACATATCAATAAAGTCAATGACGACCAATCCGCCCATATCACGCAAACGTAACTGGCGGGCGATTTCGTCAGCGGCTTCGAGATTCGTGTGTAGTGCAGTTTCTTCAATATCTCCTCCTTTGGTTGCGCGGGCAGAATTTATGTCGATTGAAACTAATGCTTCGGTCGGATCAATAACGATTGCTCCGCCGGATGGCAGACGAACTTCGCGTTGAAACGCTGATTCGATCTGGCCCTCAATTTGAAACCGATTAAATAGAGGTGTTTCATCCTGATACAGCTTGATCTTGCTGTCGTAGGAAGGCATGACTTGCTGAACGAGGTCTTTAACTTTTTTGAACACTTCTTTGTTATCGACCAATACCTCACCGATGTCTTGCCGAAGATAGTCACGAATTGCCCTGACAATAACGTTGGATTCTTGGTATATCAAAAATGGAGCAACGCCTGAAAGTGCTGCCTTCCTAATCGCCTGCCAAGCGGTGTCGAGATAATCAAGATCCCACTGCAATTCTTCAACAGTTCGGCCTACTCCCGCCGTTCGGATAATAATACCAGCACCCAGGGTTATATTGAGGTTAGCGAGTTTGTCACGCAGTTCCGTGCGATCCTCACCTTCTATCCGACGTGAGATACCGCCTGCATCAGGGTTATTGGGCATTAGCACAAGATAGCGACCAGCTAACGAAATAAACGTGGTGAGTGCTGCGCCTTTGGTACCGCGTTCTTCTTTTTCGACCTGAACAATCAGCTCTTGGCCTTCTTTTAGCACTTTTTCAATCTTCGCTCGCTCGCCGTCGGCTGGGGCATTGTAAAAGTATTCGGGAGAGATTTCTTTGAGTGGCAGGAAGCCGTGACGTTCACTTCCAAAATCGATGAATGCTGCTTCTAGACTCGGCTCAATTCGCGAAATTTTTGCGCGATATATGTTCCCTTTTTTTTGCTCGCGATCGGAAGATTCTATGTCTAGGTCATAAAGTTTTTGACCATCGACCATGGCAACGCGGATTTCCTCCGCCTGCAAAGCATTGATTAATATACGTTTCATATCTGTGGCAACCTTAATGGTCTGATCGCCACGATCTCAGGGGGCTGGTTATACCAACCATGGCCTGACCAAAAGTTGGTCAGACGACAATACACAATGTAGGGGGCTCAACCGGCAACCCGGGAGCCCGAAATTTCTTTGTTACTGCAGGCTTCCCTGCCGACACATTGATATGTGTTTGTCCCAGCGTCGCTGGCCCGCCAAGATCGGGCGGGGTTATTTCATCTCCGGATTCACCGGAGGTCTCCTTAGCCTATGGGGAGTCTTGACTCAACCCACAACAGTAGTGAGCATAACAGTGCAAGCCCTGTGCGGCAATGCGTCATGGAGAAAGTGTGTGGAAAAGAAAGTTCGATGGGTAACCGTGGATGCGTTGAAGGAAGGACAACGCATCGATAATTTTCTGTCTAGTCAGCTTAAGGGCCTCCCAAAGAGTCGAATCTACAGGATGATCAGAACCGGCGAAGTCCGGGTGAATAAAGGACGTTGCAAACCAGACTCGCGGATTGTTACTGGAGATGTCGTTCGGATACCACCGGTCCAGCTTGCACCAATCAAAGACCAGTTGCCACATCGCGGCATCCAGATGAGTTTATCAAATGCACTCCTCTATGAAGATGAAGACGTTCTGGTTTTGGATAAGCCAGCCGGTCTTGCTGTTCACGGGGGTTCTGGTCTATCAACGGGGCTAATTGAACAGCTGCGTCTCGCCCGCCCTGAGGAAAATTTTTTGGAGCTGGTTCACCGATTGGATCGAGAGACAAGTGGTTGTTTGTTAGTTGCTCGACGCCCTTTAGCACTTCGGCGACTGCATAAACAACTACGCGACTTAGATAAAAATCTAAAAAAAAGATAC
>PBZM01000060.1 GCA_002731015.1 Gammaproteobacteria bacterium | reverse complement strand
GCATTTGGTATCTCTTGTTGAGACTAATAACGACGTTCAGAACAAATTCCGAATAATTATATGATGCTTTTAATGTCCTTGCATTCGGCTAATGGTTTTTTCGCGATGTTTAACGAGTTGGCGATCTAGCTTATCTGCCATCGCATCGATCGCAGCATACATGTCTTCATGCTCAGCAGATGCATGCACATCTGCACCGGCTACATGAACGTTACCCTCAGCTTTTTGCCGTTGCTTTTCGATGGTCAGTGTGATTTCAACTTTCGTGATGTGCTCGGCGTGCCGTTCTATGCGATCTAGTTTTTCTGTTACGTAGGATTTGAGCGCATCTGTAACGTCAAGCTGGTGTCCACTGATGCTGATCTGCATAACAATCTCCTTTTCAACAAGTCCGGGTAACTTTTACTACGCACTCACTATGCTCTTTTTTTTAATACGCGGAAAGCCTAAAACAACTGTTTGCGCTCGCTTGATCCGCTGATACCAAGCATCTCACGATACTTTGCGATGGTGCGCCTAGCGACTTTGAACCCTCGCTCCGAAAGCATTTGACTAAGCTTATTATCGGATAATGGTTTTTTCGGATTTTCTTGGCTGATTAATTCTTTTAGGTATTCTTTTATCGCAGTTGAAGACGCTTCACCGCCGCTATCGGTACCAACGTGACTAGAAAAAAAGTATTTGAGTTCGAGTGTACCGCGGGGTGTATGCATATATTTCTGTGTTGTAACCCGTGAGATCGTAGATTCGTGCATGTCCACCGTATCAGCTATATCCGCCAAAACCATTGGTTTCATCGCGACTGGTCCTTTATCGAAAAATTCGGTTTGTTCTTCGACGATACAAGCTCCTACTTTCAATAATGTTTCTGCTCTGGACTTTAGACTTTTCACAAACCAGCGAGCCTCTTGCAGTTGCCCCTTTAAATAATCATTGGTCTCACTTTTGTGGCCAGATTTAATGAAATTTTGGTAGGTCTGATTTATTCCTACTCGTGGTAATGCGTCAGGATTTAGTTCGACTACCCAGCCATCCGCAGTTCGGCGAACAATAAGATCTGGAGTCACATATTCCGGATCACTACTGCAAATGTTGCTACCCGGTTTTGGGTCGAGAGAGCGAATTAGTTCTAGAGCGCTATCAAGCTTTTTATCGTTACAATTTAGCGCTCGTCTCAGCCCAGCACGATCTTTTTTCGTTAGTAGTGCTAGATGATTTTGAACGAGGTCAAGCGCCGCTGAAACGTCTCCACCGAGAAGGCCGAGCGCCTCCAATTGTATCGTTAATGATTCTGCAATTCCTCGGGCCCCGATTCCCACAGGATCTAAACGTTGGATTTGGTGTAAAACACATTCAACTTCGTCATATTCCAAATCGTCGAGTTCTTCGGCGAGGGCCTCAATGATTTCCTCAAGATCAGCATCTAAAAATCCATCGCTATTGATGGAATCAACTAGGACCCTAGCTATTAACATATCGCGGTCCGTTAGCGGCATTAGATTGAGTTGCCAAAGCAGATGATCAGATAGAGTTGTATTTTCGGAGGTGCGATTTTCAAAACTATTATACTCATCATCTGAAGCTGTCCGTGTCATTGGACGATTGAGATCGAAATGGTTGGTGTCTGACCAATCAGTCTCGATGGCAACTTCAATGGAATCAACCGGAATTTCTTGCTCTGGTATCCCGTTTTCTCCAGATTCTGAAACTTGTTCGATTTCGTCCTCTCGCTCGAGGAGGGGGTTTTCCTCGAGCGCTCGGGTGATTTCTTGTTGTAGATCGAGTGATGACATCTGCAGAAGTTTTATTGCCTGCTGTAGTTGGGGGGTCATAGTCAGACTTTGTCCGACTTTCAGTTGAAGTGCTTGCTTCATTCGGGAAGTATCATTCTAAATTGTTCGCCAAGATAGACTTGGCGGACATCCGTATTTGCGAGTAGCGTTGCAGGTGCGCCCTCTGCAATAACCCGTCCCACGTTAACAATATACCCGCGATGACAGATACCTAGAGTTTCACGTACATTATGATCGGTAATTAGTATGCCGATACCCCTAGCGGCTAGATGTCGAATGATATTTTGGATATCTGTGACTGATATTGGATCGACACCCGCGAAGGGCTCGTCTAGCAGCATGAATTTTGGGTTAGAGCAGATTGCGCGGGCAATCTCGACGCGCCTTCTTTCACCACCCGATAAAGCCATGCCCTTAATCGAGGATAGGTGCCCGATATGGAATTCGTCGAGGAGGCGTCCGTGTTCCCGTTGTCGATCCTTTTTTGACAAATCGGTTCTCAGTTCAAGGATTGCCATTAAGTTATCAGAGACGCTAAGTCTCCTGAATACAGAAGCCTCCTGAGGCAAGTATCCGAGGCCGGCTTTTGCTCTGCCATGCATTGGAGTTCGAGTGATGTCATGATCACCAATCGTAATCTTCCCTGCGTCTTGTTTGATAAGGCCCACAATCATGTAAAAACTTGTGGTTTTTCCAGCTCCATTTGGCCCAAGAAGACCGACAATTTCGCCAGCCCCTACCACCATGGAAAGATCAGAAACAACTTCTCGTCCTTTATAGGATTTTTTCAGATGCTGCGCGGTGAGTTTTTTCATTTATTCTTTGGCTGCAAAGTCATGTTGACGCGTTGAGACTTATCACCGGACGCGATCACTCGTCCAGAATCTAAATCATAAATGATTTCAGATCCTGAAAAAGCAGACTCCTCAGAGGTAATGACTGCATCTCCAGTCAGCACAACACGGTCAGTCTCATAAGTATAGTAAATCTTTTCAGCTTCGCCTTTTACTGATTTTTTATCTATTCGTCTTCTCATGCTTTCAAAGCGAGCAGGTTTACCTTTAGCTACTACCGTTTCTACCTCACCGTTTTCGTTGGTTTTTAGATTTACAACGTCACCTTCAATTTTTAACGTACCCTGAGTGACAACCACTGCTCCAGAATATTTAGCTTGATTCTCTTTCTCGTTAATCAAAGCATTATCGGCTTCTATCTTAATTGACTCATCGCGGTCTTCAGGTAACGCGAAGACTAGTGCTGGGATTAGTGGAATTAATCCGATGAAGAAGCGCTTTTCCATTGGGTCCTCACATTGTCTCCAAACGTGTATTCGTTAGTATTGAGGTCAATCACGAGTTCATTACCAATACTGTTGATAGCACCTTGAATGAGTGTTGTTCGGGTCCTAGCACTTACGATGTCTGTCCTTTGATTCCACTTGAGCGTTTCTCCACTAAGGTGCCAGGAATATTTCCCTTTTTCGAGACGATCCGCAATGACGTTTTTGGAGAGAAGTACTTCATTCCGATCGGGAGTGAGTTCACCGCGTTCACTTTTAATGAACCATATCGCTGGGTGCCTTTCAACCCGGAGTTTGGGGTTTATAAGTGTAGCGTTAGCTCGACTACCAAAATCGAGCAGACTGGTTGCGGTGAGAGTCGTTTCGAGTCGACCATTTCTATCGAACTTACGTTGATAGACGCCCTGCATGAATGCTTCTGGCCTTTGGTCCGTAATCTCTTTTAACACTTGGTCGACGTTGGTTCTGTTTGCCGGTTTAGTAAGCCCAATAAAAAGAGCCGCGCTTCCCAAGGCAGCCAAAAAAAGGCGTTTCCATCCTGTCATACATATTCCATTTGATAAAGTTTCAAAAGATCAAATCCTTGTGCTTTGAGCAAAAACTCGCATAGTTCACGGACGGCGCCATGGCCACCCAACGAGTTTGTTACAAAAGCCGCTTCTTCCTGAACGAGGCATGGCGCGTTAGGGACGCTGGCGAAGAAGCCCGCTACGTCGAGCGTTGTTAGGTCAGGGAAATCATCTCCCATGAAGCCTAAATCTTTTTGCTCAAAACCTAGCTTTTCTGCTAATTCCGCTAACGCTTGTCCTTTGTCTTCGCGGTTTTGAATTAAAAAATCCACGTTAAGTTCAGTGAAGCGCTGCTCAACCATTGGAGAACCTCTACCCGTAATAATGGCGGTTTGAATCCCTGCTTTCTGAAGAAGCTTTAAGCCTAGCCCGTCAAGAATATTAAATACCTTAAGTGAATCGCCGTCCGCATTATAGTAAAGAGCTCCGTCGGTAAATATGCCATCAACATCGAATGCCATTAATCGAACCGTCTGCGCACTCACAAAATACCCGCCCGTAACAAGTCGTGCATATTTAGAGCACCCACGGGTCTTCCTTTTCTTAGAACTACCAGAGCGTTGATTCGTTTTTCTTGCATGACGCGAGCGGCCATCGCTGCGAGAGCACCCTGATCAATGGTTTCCCCACCTTGGGTCATGATGTCGCGAATTCTTTGATCTCTGAGATCGCATCCGGCTTCAATCGCACGTCGTAAGTCACCATCGGAAAAAACGCCAACAAGCTCATTTTTGCTATTGAGTACCGTGGTGAACCCGAGCCGTTTGGCGGTCATTTCTAACAATGCCTCGGGTAGCGCTGTATCGTCTGTGACTTTCGGAAACGCATCCCCAGAGTGCATGATATCTTCAACCCTTAAAAGAAGTTGCCGTCCGAGTGCTCCGCCCGGATGACTGAAGGCAAACTCCTCATGTGAGAAGCCTCTAGCCTCAAGCAGAGCTATCGCTAGAGCATCACCCATTACAAGGGCTGCTGTGGTACTCGAGGTTGGTGCAAGATTCAGCGGGCATGCCTCTTCGGTCACGGAGACAAGAAGATGCGCGTCGGACGCTTGGCCGAGCGTTGAGTTCGGGTCCCTCGTAATACTGACCAATGACGTTCCAATTCGCTGAATCAAGGGGAGCAACATAACGATCTCCGATGAATAACCGCTATTAGACAGTGCGAGAACCACATCTTTGGACGTAAGCATTCCTAGGTCACCGTGCGATGCCTCCGCTGGATGCATGAAGAAAGCAGGCGTTCCTGTTGATGCCAGGGTTGCAGCGATTTTACTACCGATATGGCCTGATTTACCCATTCCGGTCACGACGATACGCCCCTGACATGCGAGACATAACTCGCAGGCACGATTAAAGCTATCCGATAGTTGACTTGTCAACTTAGAGACCGCTTCGGATTCTAGCTGAATGGTGCGTTTGGCTGATTCGATAAAACTCATTGATTCGGCACGATCGTTGCAAGAATATGCCAAAGATAACTTACGTACAGAAGAAGCAAAAGTATTCCGTAAGGACATGTGAGCGTTCCGCGTACGGAGAATCTGGCCATTAGAAACAAAAGTAGTGTTAGTCCGAGTGTCCACGGGAGATCGCGTTGCAATACCTGAGGCTCGATTGCAAATGGTGAGATTATAGATGCAATCCCGATTACACCTAAGGAATTGAAGATATTTGAGCCAATAATGGTTCCGAACGCTATATCTGTTTTATTCTTGAGTGCGGCGGTAACTGATGTCGCCAGTTCCGGAACCGACGTGCCAACAGCAATGATGGTTAAACCGATTACTAATTCTGAAACACCGAAAAAACGAGCGATTTCAACGGCTCCCCAAACCAACGCCTCCGAACTACCTAGTAAAATGAGTAGCCCACCCATGGTCAGGACGATCGAAAAACCAATAGGTAGAGAATGAATCTCAGTTTCTTCTTCAGCAGCTAGTTCTTTTTTTGTCAGATGATAGAGGACCGCCGGGAGAACGGTTAAGAAAAGTATGCCAGCAGACAGATCAAATATACCGCGATAAGCTAGTGCATAAAGGATTAGGGAAATAAGTAAGAGTATAGGAAGTTCGCGTCTCACCAATGGACCAGGAACTATCAGTGGGAAAATACAAGCTGTGGCTCCTAAAACTAGGGCTATGTTTGCTATGTTGGACCCCAGTGCGTTCCCAAGCGCGAGGCCGGGACTTCCGTTGAGGGCTGCGACTGTCGAGACAAACAGCTCGGGCGCAGACGTGCCGATCGAGATTATTGTAAGGCCAATCAAGAAATGACTCATGCCAAGCCTTGATGCGAGGCTTGCAGCTCCCTCGACGAATTTGTCAGCGCTTAGCACGGTCAGAGCGATTCCCACGATCACGGCAACAGTTGCCCAAAACATATAAAGATCTCCATCTTTGCCAAGACATTAAACATGTTGCGGCTAAGCTCTGCTACACTCAAAGAAAATTAGCAGAATTGAGTGAATCGAATAAATTTTGACTGCGCCAGCATTTGTGGAGATTAAGGATGTTGTTTTTCGTCGCGATCAGCGAGTGATCTATGACGGACTGACCGCATCCGTCCCTCGCGGAAAAATCACGGCAATCGTTGGTCCCTCCGGAACTGGAAAAACAACATTATTACGGTTGATTAGTGGCCAACTAAATCCTGACGCTGGCGACATTTGTGTTGATGGCCTCTCAGTGCGTTTGCTGAAGAGGGCGGCGCTATTCGACCTACGCAAACGGATGGGAATGTTGTTTCAATCAGGTGCTCTTTTTACTGAGTTGAACGTATTTGAGAATGTAGCATTCCCTTTGAGAGTGCATACCGATCTGGACGACGAACTTATCCGATATGTGGTCTTGATGAAACTAGAGGCAGTTGGTCTACGCGGCGCCTTAGACTTGACCCCTTCAGAACTCTCCGGCGGCATGCAAAGGCGGGTTGCACTGGCACGCGCGATCGCCTTAGACCCCGAAATGATCATGTATGATGAACCTTTTGTTGGACAGGATCCAATTGGCCTTGGTGTATTATTATCTTTGGTGAAGCGACTGAATCAAGCGCTTGGTCTCACCTCGGTGGTAGTGTCACATGATTTGCAAGAGACTCTATCAATTGCCGATCACGTCATCATGATAGCAAACGCTTGCGTCGCATTTGAAGGATCACCTCAAGATATGAAGTCATCTCAAGATCCGCTTGTGCAGCAGTTTCTCCATGGGAGACCGGATGGACCAGTTCAATTTCATTTTCCAGCATCTTCGATTGAGGATTCGTTATGATTATGGATTGGATTGCTGGTATTGGTAGTTCGACCTTGTCGCAGTTGTGCAATCTTGGCCGTGCCACGCTTATATTGATGCAAGCGATTATTGGACGATCCACCGTCGGTGTACATTGGCGTCTAACGATTGATCAGATTTACGTCGTAGGTGTGTTATCACTCAGTATCATAATTGTTAGTGGGCTGTTTATTGGGATGGTCTTGGGCCTACAGGGCTATACAATCCTTACGGATTATGGCAGCGAACAAGCGCTGGGACAGATGGTGGCTTTGTCGCTGACAAGAGAGTTAGGGCCTGTCGTTACGGCTTTGTTGTTTGCAGGTCGTGCTGGCTCAGCATTGACAGCCGAAATCGGGCTTATGAAAGCTACAGAACAGTTGGCTAGCCTCGAAATGATCGGTGTAGACCCACTCCGTCGAGTCGTTGCTCCACGATTCTGGGCTGGAGTTATCAGTCTTCCGATACTGTCACTTATTTTTGTGAGTGTTGGGTGTCTTGGTGGTGCACTGATTGGCGTGAGTTGGCTTGGTATCGATACTGGTTCATTTTGGGCTAACATGCAGGGGTCTGTGGAGTTTTCAGATGACGTATTGAACGGCATCATCAAGTCGGTAGTATTTGCTTTTGTTGTCACCTGGATTGCGGTCTATCAGGGCTATGATTTGGTTCCGACATCCGAGGGGATATCGAGAGCGACAACCAAAACAGTGGTGCACGCGTCGCTCGCGGTGCTTGGTTTGGATTTTTTTCTAACCGCAGTAATGTTTGGGGAGATTTAAGTGTATTCGCGTGGTACCGAACTCAGTGTGGGTGTGTTTGTTTTTCTTGGGGCACTTTGCCTTGCGTTTCTGGCACTAGAAGTGAGTGGACTAACAAAGAGTGGCGATTCTGGAGTCTACCGATTGAGTGCTCGTTTCGATAATGTGGCAGGGTTAACAACACGAGCGAAAGTAAGCGCAGCCGGAGTGACTGTTGGGCGCGTAGTGGCAATTCGATATGACGAAAAAACAGCTGGGGCAATTGTTGATATGGATATCAGCCAAGATTTTTCACAATTTTCAGAAGATACCTCTGCCTCGATATTAACGGCAGGTTTGCTGGGGGGGAAGGATATTGGTCTTATGACTGGCGGAGAGATGAATAACCTCGTCGATGGAGATTTTATTTTTGACACGCAATCAGCGGTTGTCCTCGAAGAATTGATTGGTAAGTTTCTGCTGAATATGAGTAGTGAAAAATGAAGTTCTGGTTTGTAGTATTTCTAACTTTTTTGAGTTCCTTTCATGTCTTGGCCGATAGCGACACTAAAGCAGCTGTTGAGCCATTAAAAATTGCGCGAGATACCTTCTACACAGATGTATCCAAATATAATGAAGGACAGCTGTCAGAAGAGGAACTGGTTGGGCGGATTTCAGAACAATTTGCTCCCTTGATAAATGATCGGGTTATTGCGCTTCGAGTGATGGGTCGATTTGCACGCCAAGCGACAGACGCCGAAAGAGATCGTTTTACTGAGCGGTTGGAGATGAGTCTCGTGGATGCGTATGCGCGCGGTCTAGCAGCCTATGGAGGCGAAAAGCTAGTCTTGCCGGACGAGGGTGTCATTTTAAAGCCAGGGCGAGCGATGATCAGTGCTCGACTGGAAGCACCAGGACGCGAGCCATTGCCTATTCAGTTCGCGATGGGCTTCGCGGAGACTAGCGGTTGGATGGTTGAAAACGTAGTAATCTCGGGTATTAATTTAGGCCTCACATTGAGAAATCAGTTTGCAGACTTAGTCAAATCTTCCGGAAGTGTTTCTGGTGCGATCGATTCTTGGACGTTCGAGTCTGTGAGAGCGAACTAGTCGTGTTTTCTGTTGACTCTGAGAGTTACAACAAATCTTGGACGGATCTTAAATCGATGGGTATATCTGCTATTGATCAAGGTGAATCGACTATTGATGTGAGTGCTTGGACTCAAGCGTCGAGCGCCCATTTAGCTGTGTTAGTCTTTTGGTGGCAATTGGCACGCAAGTCCGATCGTAAATTAACATTGACTGGCTTGAATCCCACTTTCAAGACGCTCGCCGAGCTAGGCGGGGTGACCTGTATTGAAACAGGAGAATGTGATGCTAGCCACTGAAGTCTCTGCATTACTAGAATCAAAAAATACGGGCTGGATATTTACAGTGCAAGGCGAGGGTCGTAACTTTCAGATTGAAGTCGTAAGTGAGGACTTTGAATCTGTGGCGCCGGTTAAGCGTCAACAAGCTGTTCTTCGATTAATCGCTGATGAGATCGCCGCAGGAACACTCCACGCGATCACGGTAATGGCGTTAACGCCTGACGAAAAGAGTGCGCGCCGGGAACTGGGCATCTAAATCATGGATCGATTTCTAATTCGTGGTGGGCGCGTGCTCAGTGGTGAAGTCAAAGTAAGCGGGGCGAAAAATGCGGCTTTGCCAATTCTGGCCGCTGCGCTTATGGTTCCTGGAAAGGTACGGTTGGAGAATTTACCGTACCTAAATGATGTTACAACCATGCTCCAACTGCTGGGTCGGATGGGCGTTGGAGTCTTGCTAGATGATACCGGTTCCGTAGAGCTGGATGCATCATCTTTGAAATCAGTCATCGCTCCTTATGATCTCGTAAGAACAATGAGGGCCAGTATCGTCGTTTTGGGACCACTCCTTGCGAGGGCTCATGAGGCTGAGGTGTCCTTACCCGGTGGTTGTGCGATTGGAGCGCGACCAGTGAACTTGCACGTCAAAGCAATGGAGCGACTTGGTGTTGAATTTGAGGTAACCGATGGCTACATCAAAGGACGCGCGCCCCGCGGACTGATAGGCGGGAAGGTTCTCTTCGAGAAGATAACAGTGACAGGTACAGAAAACGTCTTAATGGCAGCTGTGCTTGCGAAGGGCGAGTCAATCATTGAAAACGCGGCGCGGGAGCCTGAGGTCACAAATCTCGCAAATTGCCTTGTGGCATTGGGTGCAAAAATAGATGGCATCGGCACAGACACACTCCGAATCAAAGGGGTGGACGCGCTTCGTAGTGGGAGCCACCGGATCATACCTGATCGAATTGAGGCGGGAACATTTTTGGTTGCGGCAGCAGCAACTGCTGGTTCATGCACGCTGACCGAGGTTGAGCCTAAGCACATGGATGCGACATTGT
>PBZM01000059.1 GCA_002731015.1 Gammaproteobacteria bacterium | reverse complement strand
TTCATGCCTGACGTAAGAAGGATCGTCCGTGCCTGTCCGCGAAAGGAGCTACGCCAGACCCTTCTGTTCTCCGCGACTTTTACTAGTCAAATTATCGAGTTATCCGAGCGATGGACTTTCGAACCTGTGCGCATCGAGATTGAACCAGAAAATGTCGCAACTGAGACGGTGGAACAGATCGTTTACATTACAACCGCAGACACCAAGTATAGACTTCTCAAAAATGTTATAAATACGCGTGATCTGCATAAAGTAATGGTCTTCGCCAACCGTCGCGATCTGTGCAGAGATCTTGTGGATCGCTTAGTTAACGACGGTATTGATACAGCCTTATTGAGCGGAGAGGTACCGCAACGGAAGCGGATACAGACCCTTGACCGGTTCAAGGAGGGCAGGACTCGGATTTTAGTGGCAACCGATGTCGCGGGACGAGGTATCCACATTGACGGTGTTGGCCACGTGATCAATTATACGCTTCCAGAAGATCCTGAAGATTATGTGCACCGGATTGGTCGAACAGGCCGCGCCGGCGCTGAGGGAACATCAATCAGTTTTGCTTGCGAAGATGATTCCTTCTTACTTCCGGAAATTGAAGAGTTTATTGGTCGCGCATTACCCTGTGAGCAGGCGCCGGAGTCTCTCCTAGAGCACCCGAATGACGAATCAGCTGCCTGAGTGGTCAGCTCCTTATTGTGAATTGTCTGAGGGTATCTTCTACCAGAAGGTGTCCCCTGTACCCCTGGTTGATCCGTGTTGGGTGGACATCAACCGTGCGCTGGCCATCGAGATTAACAGTCCGATTGATTCAACCGACCAAAAAATCTTGCAGGCATTTTCTGGTGGTGAGCCACTCCCCGAGTGGAGTCCGGTTGCGCAAGTGTACAGCGGGCACCAATTCGGACATTGGGCTGGTCAGCTTGGAGACGGCCGTGGTCTATATCTTGGTGTATCGGGCGGCTATGAGTGGCACTTAAAAGGCGGTGGCCATACCCCATACTCACGGTCGGGCGATGGGCGTTCCGTTTTACGCAGCGCGATTCGGGAATACCTCGGTTCCGAGTACATTAACGCACTGGGGATTCCTTCCACGCGTGCGCTAGCGTTGGTCACGTCCGATACCCCAGTCCAGCGAGAGACGATGGAGCGGGGCGCGAGTCTGATGCGTTTAGCTAAGAGCCACCTCCGAATTGGACACTTTGAGAATTTTTACCATCGTCAAGATTATGGGCGTCTGCGTGAGATTATTGAGTTTGCAATTCATCAACTTGATCCAGACCTTGCTGGCTTACCCGATAGGGTCGAGCAGACCTTTCAGCGATATTTAGAACGATCTGCACAATTGATAGGGCACTGGATGGCGGTAGGCTTCGTTCATGGAGTGATGAATACGGATAACACGGCATTGTCTGGGGAAACTCTAGACTATGGCCCTTATGGGTTTCTGACGTCCTACCGAGACGATTATGTGATTAACCATACTGACCATATGGGCCGTTACGCGTACGGGCAGCAACCTCGTGTGATGCACTGGAATATGTCGTGTCTCGCTGAGACATTGACTCCGTTTGTTTGTGTTGACACGTTGAGGGCCGCTCTGGATCGGTTTCCGGGCTTGTACCAGACGGCGTATCGAACCCAGATGGCAAACCGACTCGCGATAGAGACTGACAACGAGGCACTCGCAGATATTATTCAAGCGGTAAAGGATGTTTGCAAAACGCCCGGTATTTACTACCCCGAAATATTTAGTTATCTCTTGCGGGAAGACTGGATGGGTTTGTCCCAGCCCCTGAAGGGGCTTGAGGTGTTCCAGCAACTGCAAAGTCAATGGTCATCCGAGGTAAGTAAAGACCTCGTACAAGAGGCCCGGGCTGCTGCCCCATCCTGGATGTTGAGTTACTGGTTGCTTGATAGGGTCATTCGGGCTGCTGAAGGAGGTGACTTTACTCCGATCAGGTCACTTCGGGAAGCGTTAAACCGAGGAATTTCTGGGGAATGCCAGTCGGCTAAGGATCTCGGCGGATCACCACCTGCTACCGATTCGGCGTATCATCTAAGTTGTAGTTCCTGAGGATTGAATATGCGGGTGGCGGTAATTGGTGCCGGGAGTTTCGGGACAGTGTTGGCGGACATTGCCGCTCACAACCGTTGTGTTGTAAGAATCTATGCGCGACGCACGGACCTAGCGGAGGAGATTAACCTTTATCGTCGGAACACACGATATCATCCTGGGCTGGAGCTGCATGACTCGATTCACGCGGCGAGTGATCTGCGAGAGGTGGTGCATGAAGCTGATCTTGTTCTACTTTCGGTGCCATCTAAATCAATGGATCATGTCTGTTCGGATCTGGCACAAGTGATAGCTGAAGAGACAGTGTTGCTGTCAACCACCAAGGGGATCCGTTCGGATGGATTTAAACTGATGAGCCAAGTGATTTCTGATAGATTGCCGGATCATCCGATCGGTGTTTTATCAGGCCCTAACCTTGCGCACGAGGTTGCGGAGCGTCACCTAACGGCCTCCGTTGTTGCGAGCGAGTCACCAATCGTTCGAAAACTGACCCGAGATGCTTTCGCGACCAAATACTTCAGGCTCTATAGCTCGGAGGATTTGATCAGTGTTGAGCTCGGTGGCGCATTGAAAAATATTTATGCAATCGCCGCCGGCCTCGCTGATGGCTTAGGCGTTGGTCAGAATACGAGGGCGTTACTTATTACTCGCTCACTCGCTGAGATGTCACGTCTGTCTGCGCACATGGGTGGTAACCCTCTGAGCTTCCTGGGCCTCGCCGGGGTTGGAGATCTGTATGTAACATCAGTTTCCCCATTGTCGCGTAATTTCAGGGTCGGAAAGGCGCTGGCTGAGGGGCACACGCTTCAGGCGGCTGAGGCAGCTCTGGGTCAGGTAGCTGAGGGCGTCAATACGCTAGAGCTTGTGTATGAGAAGTGCCAGCAGGACTTGGTCGCGATGCCAATTCTCAGCGCGCTTTATGACGTCATATTTGGGGGTCGACCTGTCCGTCAGACCGCACTCCGGATGATGCAAACTGTCCACACCTCAGACGTAGAGTTCTTGATGCCGGGTGCTAAACCGTCGCTCTAATCAACGCCTGCGTTTGGTGAGGTATTCGGCTAGGTTTGCGGCCATTTTTTTGAGGGAGCGCTCTGTTGATTCCCACCCGATACAGGCGTCGGTAACGGAGACCCCATATTTCAACTGCGACAAATCCGCCGGAATACTCTGGTTACCCTCGTTGATGTTGGACTCAATCATTACTCCGCAGATTGAACGGTTACCGTCTTTGATTTGGTGTGTGACATCGTCTAGCACCAGTGGTTGGACGTTGTGGTCCTTGTTGGAGTTGGCGTGCGAGCAATCGACCACGATGTTAGTGGGTAGCCCGGCTTTTTCGAGTGCCTGCTCACAGAGCGCGATATTGACTGAGTCGTAGTTTGGTTTCCCGCCACCGCCACGGAGTACGACATGACCGTAATGGTTGCCCTTGGTTTTAGTGATAGCGACTTGGCCTTGCGGATTTATCCCCAAAAAGGCGTGACTGCTGACGACAGACTTCATGGCATTTACAGCGACGTCGAGTGAGCCATCGGTTCCGTTCTTGAAGCCGACTGGTGACGAGAGACCTGAACTCATTTCGCGGTGGGTCTGCGACTCAGTGGTGCGTGCGCCGATTGCGGTCCATGTTATTGTGTCTTGCAAATACTGAGGTGATATCGGGTCGAGTGCCTCCGTGGCCAGAGGAAGACCTAGTTCTGATAGTTCTATCAGCAATTTACGCGCTTTTCGTAAACCCGTTTCGATATCGAAACTATCGTTCAGGTAGGGGTCGTTGATGAGACCCTTCCAACCCACGGTGGTCCGTGGTTTCTCGAAATAGACACGCATGATCACGAAGATATCGTCGGCGACTTGGTCGGCGAGGGCCTTGAGGCGCTTGCCATACTCGAGAGCGAGCTCGGTATCGTGGATTGAGCAGGGGCCGACCACTGCAAAAAGACGCTGGTCATTGCCGTCGAGGATATCCTTTACGGTCTGTCGGGACTTTGCGACAAGCTGCCGAGCTGGTTCGGGCAGTGGTAGCTCCTCCTTCAACTCTGTTGGGGTGATAACCACCTGATAGTCCTCAATGTTTAGATCCGATAAGCGCATGGCATTCTTCGTCAGTTATTAATTAGGTCGGTTATTTTAGAGGTGATCAGGCGAGAAGCAAGAAAATCTGTTGACACCGAAGTCAGAGGAAGTATCATCCGGCTCCATCGTTGCTGTCGGGTGGATAGCTCAGTTGGAAGAGCATCGCCCTTACAAGGCGAGGGTCGGGGGTTCGAGCCCCTCTCCACCCACCAAAACGTCTGGCAACGGTCCGCACGGAGCGGTAGTTCAGTTGGTTAGAATACCGGCCTGTCACGCCGGGGGTCGCGGGTTCGAGTCCCGTCCGCTCCGCCATCAAAGTTCCACGATACGTGAGTTTTTTACTTTTTTGCGACGCCGTCGGCTATCGACGGCCACGAGCTTGGAGCTGATACAACGCTGAAAGGCTTTATTCTTAGGGTACGCGCCGATTAGGAAGGACACAGAGACGAAATCCATAAGATTGCTAATTTACTGATTAAAACCTCAGATCAGGGAAGCCCTTAAGAGATCCTTTTAAGATTATCGAAGTCAAGAAAGCAGTTAATACGAGTTAGACTGCGTATTTGGTACATGTTGTGATACTTTTTGTTTACTATTCCCTGTGCAGGCATGTGTGCGGGAATAGCTCAGTTGGTAGAGCACAAGCTTCCCAAGCTTGGGGTCGCGAGTTCGATTCTCGTTTCCCGCTCCACTCCGCTATTGTTCAGCGAGATGTTTTCAAGCGTAACTATTCCTCCTTGCAGTTGCCGAGATCTCTTGTTATTTCAAGATGCGCGCCTTGGGTGAAGTAATCCCGCATTACAAATAGTCTCAATTTTTCTTCACCTGGTCTCTGTTTGGGTTGTAATGCGTAGCAATCTGCTTGGATTGGTGGATCGATCATTCTCGGCACTTGTGGTAATCGCGAATTCCCGAATTGGGGCGCGATCCACTGATGTCTCTCGAGCAGAGTCCAACCGTAGGCAGTGGAATAAGGCCGACTCAAATGCTTCATAGCGGCCAATGCCTCGGAGTGAGTTGTCCAAAATGCTCGATGAATCTGCTTAGTCTGATGTGGAACCTCGTTAATTTGTTGCCAGGGTTGGATTAGGTAGCCGTAAATCAATCCGAGTGATGACTGGGGGAGAGGTAGACCGAACATGCGCAGAGCTTGCTGTCCAAATTTGGTAGAGCAGAGCTTGAGCTGATGATTCAACAGATGATTAATTTTTAGATCTAATCGATCTCTGCAACTTGGGCCAATCCAGAATTTTCTTTTAGTTAGGTCGGCTGACTTACCGACCCCGGCATAAAATTTAACTGCTACCTCAAGGTGTAAGATTGAGTCTGGAAGTTCTATAAGGTAATCAATTTCGCCTATGGTTTGCTTGTTGTCCCTGACAACGAGCCCATGCTTCAAGAGTTTACATGCGTCACTCTGCTCCAACATTGCCGTTAATAGACTCTCGAACCGTCGACCTAATCGTTTTGGTGCCCCGGACCAAGTCCACTCATTGGAAAGATTCTTGGCAATTTCCTCTACCGAACCTTTGCAAATATTCTTCAGTGGCACACAATCATGATCTGGAGCAGACGACCACAAAGGATCAGAGGTCAATAGCCAGTTTAATTCCCTAGCTATGGCATCCTCATGGTTCGTCTCTGAGAATATTGTGTGAGAAGTCTTCATTAAGCTTCCAAGGAAAATCGGTGAACAAATTTAACAGCGTTGCTTTGATAGGTCGATCGGGTCACCAGCAAGCATCACAGACAATAGCACGATTGGCCGGGTATCTGAGAGATGTCGGTCTTGAGGTGTGGATTGAAGACCAATTAGCTGAGTTAGGAGTGTTCTCGGAATTTCAACACTGCGCACTAGATGTCATTGGTCAAAAGGTAGATCTCGCCATTGTCGTGGGTGGCGACGGAAGTCTCCTCGGCGCAAGTCGTGCGTTGGTGCGATTCGATACACCAGTTTTGGGCATTAACCGCGGATCATTGGGATTTCTTACAGATATCCGTCCATCAGAGGCACTTGAAAAGGTTGGACAAGCGCTCTTAGGCGAATTTACAGAAGAAACGCGGAGTTTAAATTCCGTTGAGGTTATTCGCGACGATGAAGTCATAGCCTCCGCGACAGCGCTCAACGATGTCGTTTTACACAAGGGACAAAGCGCTCGAATGCTAGGGTTTGACCTGTGTATCGATGACCAATTTGTCTACTCAAGCCGATCAGACGGCCTTATCGTATCGACACCAACGGGTTCGACCGCCTATGCGCTGTCCGCTGGTGGTCCAATTATGCATCCAAGGCTTGAGGCTTTGGTAATAGTCCCCATGTTCCCACATACTCTCAACGCGAGGCCAATTGTTGTGCCGGCAAACTGCGTCATATCCGTTACGGTGACCGAAAAGCATCAGGCCCTTCCGCAGGTGAGTTGCGACGGCCAGACGCATATCTCTTTATTGTTGGGAGATCAGATTATTATCCGACAGTCCAATGAACGGCTAAAGTTATTGCATCCGCCGGGATATTCCTATTACGAGGTTTGTCGTTCAAAATTACAGTGGGGCGGACGTATTGAATCCCAACAGGACAATGAATGAACTCAATCGATGATCTGGTTTTTTCGCTAACACCCGAGATGGCAGGCGATTTAAAGCGAGCGATCGAGCTCGGAAAGTTTCCTGACGGTCGCATTGTGTCCAAACAGCAGAGAGAGCTAATGCTTGAGGCCACGATTGTCTACGATTCATTGAAGCTTCCTGAGCAAGAGCGCACTGGATTTATTCATCGTACGAAAACGGCGTCGGGCATATTCAATTTTGTTCCTGACATTATTCCATCTAAGGATATCGATCATGACTGATTCGCGTGCAATGAACGCCGCACCCAAGACCACTCGACTAGCGGAATACGAAGGGTTCCCTTATGCGGTTGAGTCGGTTGACCTCACCTTTGATTTGCATCCGACAGAGACCCGCGTTACGCAGATCTCAGTATGGAAAAAAATAACTGCGGGCGTCACATCACTGGAATTAAATGGAAAGGATTTGAAGCGGATATCCGTCAAGATTGATGGTGAACTGGTGGACGAGAGCCGTCTGGTTGAGATCGACGAGAGCTTGCTGATCCGGCAAGTACCCGACGCGTTTACCCTGGAAGTGGTTACACAGATCAATCCTGAGGCGAATACAGCGCTCGAGGGCCTGTATCTCTCTAATGGGATGTTCTGCACGCAATGCGAGGCTGAGGGATTCCGAAGGATTACTTACTACCCAGATCGCCCTGACGTTATGAGTAGTTTTACAACACGGATCACAGCCGATCCTGAATATCCGGTGCTTCTCTCGAATGGAAACCTAATTTCGGATACTAAAATAAAAGATGGACGGCGGGTCGTGGTTTGGGAGGATCCCTTTCCAAAACCGTGCTATCTATTTGCTTTAGTCGGCGGGAATTTGGCAGCAGAGCGCGACAGTTTTGTCACGATGTCTGGCCGAGAAATTGACCTTCGGATTTATGTTGAAAAGAAAGACCTAAACCGTACTCGTTATGCACTGGAGAGCTTAAAGCGAGCAATGGCATGGGATGAGGACGTCTACGGCCGTGAGTACGATCTCGATATCTTTATGATCGTTGCAGTAAGCCACTTCAATATGGGTGCGATGGAGAACAAAGGGCTCAATATTTTCAACTCGAGCTGTGTGTTGGCTAGCCCTGAAGCCGCGACCGATCAAGCCTTTCAAAGGATTGAGGCGATCGTCGCTCATGAGTACTTTCATAATTGGTCAGGGAACCGTGTGACCTGCCGGGATTGGTTTCAGTTGAGCTTGAAAGAGGGTTTTACTGTCTTTCGGGACAGCGAATTCAGTGCTGATATTAATTCACGAGCAGTTAAGCGTATCCAAGATGTAAACTTCCTCAGAAGCGCACAATTTACAGAAGATAGTGGGCCAACGGCGCATCCGGTTCAGCCTCCTGAATATCAAGAGATTTCAAACTTCTACACCTTGACTATCTACGAAAAAGGTGCAGAGGTTGTGAGGATGATACGTACACTCCTCGGGCCTGAATTATTCAGAAGAGGCAGTGACCTCTATTTTGAACGCTACGACGGTCAGGCCGTCACTATCAAGGAATTTGTGGGTGCAATGGCCGAAGTATCAGGTCGTGACTTCGGTCAATTCATGTGTTGGTACGAACAGCCCGGAACACCAAGGCTTCAGGTTTACATGGATCACGACTCCGTAACGGGGCAGTTGACAATTCAATTTGATCAACGGGCACCTGCCATTGCGGAAACCGATTCTCATAAAGCGTACCTCATTCCCATTTCGTATCAGCTGATCGATCGTGAATCGGGCCAGGTATTGGTTCCCGAGACGTTGTTCGAGTTATCACAGACAAGTGCCTCAGTGACGCATGAGGACGTAAAGGGTAACCCGGTTATATCTGTACTCCGGGGGCTTTCGGCGCCTGTTAAGTTGGAGATGACCCGGCCGGTCGCTGACTTGATCGCCTTGGCTAGGTTTGATGATGATGGAGTTTCTCGCTGGGACGCGATTCAGGATCTTTACATCCAGTCCATCGGGCATTTACTAAAAGATCCAGACTCACCTATCGATCAGGCGCTGATCGATCTTGTTTGCGAACTCATTCGCGATCCTCAGATGGTGCAAGATCCAGCGTGTCTTGCTGAAATGCTTACTCTGCCCCAGGACAATATACTCTGGGATATATTTCAACCTGGGGACCCTCAAGCGATCCTCAGTGCGAGAAAGCAACTGCGGCAGACACTAGCTGACGGTGCGTCGAAGTATTGGAAAATTCTATTTGAAACGATGACTCCCGAGGGACCATACCAGCCAGAAGCGTCGGCTATTGGTCGCAGGTCATTGGCCATTACGGCTCTGACATATCTTGCGAAAATAGAACAGGTAGACACGATCCTCGAGGACCTTTTTAACAATGCGTCGAACCTGACGGAGCGTTTTGCCGCGTACCGAATAGCGCGCAGTGACGCTGCGCCCCATCTATCTGATGCACTGAGCCAAAAATTCTTGGATGGTGCCGATACCGACGAAGTGCTTGATCTATGGTTATCGACGGAGGCCACAAATGAACGTACGGCGACCATCGAGAGGGTTAAGGAATTAACAGGACACGAAAGGTTCGCATGGACTAACCCAAACCGCGTGCGTGCGGTACTTGGTGCGTTTGCAAACCGTAATGTAAAGGCTTTTTATTCCGCAGCGGGATATCGGCTGCTTGCTGACTCGGTTTTGAAGCTTGATGCGATGAATCCCCAAATCGCAGCTCGTTTGGTGATGCCGTTGTGTCAATGGGCCCGGTTTGAGCCGAGCTACCAGGATAAGATGAAGTCAGAGCTTCGCAGGATAATCAGTCAAAATCTATCAAAAGATCTTTTCGAAATAGTAAGTAAATCAATAGATTAATTTATAGATTGAAACCGTTTTATTGAACAAGCCTCATAAAAGCTAAGGGGGATCGTGCCACGGAGCCATGTATGATACCAATAGGTTTTTGAGTCGTGACATCTTGGTGACCATTTACAAGCGTAAGGTCAGAGATTCGATACAATCCGTCACGGTCCGACAAGGGAAGCATTGTGTACTCGTTGTTTAAGTCAGCACTTTTTCGAATTAATCCAGAAGCTGCGCATGGTCTCACTATAAATTCGCTTCAAATTTTGGGTCATTGCCTGGGCGCTCTGAAGCCGATGCAAGGACGTGCTTGCGAGATCGCGGGATTGCATTTTGCGAACCCGATCGGGCTCGCAGCAGGCCTTGATAAAGATGCGCAGGCTGTCTCAGGATTGTCACGCCTCGGATTTGGCCATCTGGAGGTCGGAACAGTTACGCCGAGAGCACAGCCCGGGAATCCAAAACCACGCGTGTTTCGTCTGGAGAAGGATACCGCGCTAATCAATCGCTTGGGGTTCAATAATGAAGGTATTGACGCAATGGTGGCTCGACTGACACGTCAAAACTATCAAGGCGTGATCGGTGTCAACATTGGAAAGAATAAAGATACACCGAATGACGAAGCGTATCGAGACTATGTTACCTGTATTATGAAAGCGGCACCTGTGGCTGACTACATCACCGTAAATATTTCAAGCCCGAACACACCGGGCCTTCGTGACTTGGCCGAGGTTAATACGATTCTGGATGTTATTAAGCCGGTGCTCGAAGTGAGATCTGACCTAAAAAATCGAAATGGTATCTATTTGCCAGTGTTTGTGAAATTAGCCCCTGATTTTGGGGACGCTGATTTGAAGCAAGTTCTTGAGGTACTAAAGGTAGCGAGCATCGACGCTGTAATTCTTACGAACACTACGGTATCTCGTGACGGGCTGCTCAGTCCTAATAGCGAGGAGGCGGGTGGTTTATCTGGCGCACCTTTAACTGTGCGGGCAGAGCATTGTTTAAAGGTAGCTACGGAAACGCTTGAGGGATCGCTACCAATCATTTCTGTGGGAGGAGTGATGTCCGGTGAGGACGCCCGTCGACGGCTTGAGCTGGGAGCGTCTCTGGTACAACTCTATACGGGACTTATTTACCGGGGCCCGGGTCTCGTTAAAGATGCGATTCAACAAACGCGATGTTAATTATGGGCCCCAACCGCACCCCTTGTGAGGGTGCGGCGCACTGGATCTCTATGAAGCGATTTGAGGGTCACAATGAATTCCGGATACGCCGGTTAGGCCATCCCAAGATGCGGCTCGACCGTCGCGCCAGCCGGAGAGCCAGGAGTCGCGACCAAGACCTGAAACAGCGGGGCACATTTCCTTTGACTTCCCCCCTATCCCAGCACGGTAACCGCGATTGTAGAAACGATCATTCAAGCTACGTTTTATCGATTTCATCGTATGAGATCTCCTTGGAGCCGGCGTCTCCGACCGACCCCTTATCCGTGATTTCCCTGTGATTGAATATGAACCACAAAACAGAACATAGCACAGGTATTTTCGCTATAGGAACACTTCTCGCAACGGATGATCTAGTTGCTGATGAAATTGTGTCTCAGGGTTTAGCGGTAAAGGGTCGTCAATTGGGCTGGGTTACCGCTGAGGGTACGTTAATTGAAGCTTATCGGATGCTATGCACGACTCGCGTTGGTGATCGAGTGGTGTGGTTATTAGCGAGGGGAGAGGTACGTTCAGTCGACAAGTTTCGTGACTTATTGCGGACAGTGGACTGGAACAACGCGCTCTATGCGGGTGGCAATGTTCGGGTGGACGTGACCGGGAAAGTTGGTTGGGTGAAAGACACTCGCTTCGCGGGTCAGTTGGTCATGGATGCTATTCGTGATCAAGCCTCGCTGGCGGAACGGCCACGGCCAGAGTACGAGAGCGATCAACCCGACGTTCGTATCGCGGTCCGATTTGGCCGGGGTCAGGTGGATATCGGAGTCAATTTGAACCGTACGCCTCTGAATCAGCGTGGCTACCGTGCCGAGGGTGGTGAGGCTCCGCTCCGAGAGACGCTCGCTCAGGTGATGCTTGCCCGCTTGAAGGTCGACCGAAAGGTGCCAGCAATAATAACCGACCCATGTTGTGGTTCTGGCACGATCCTAATAGAGGCCTGTATGAGGCTTAACCAAATCGCGCCGCAATGCCATCGGTCATCGGATCAGCTGTCCAAGTGGACCGGACTAGAACGGATCTCGTGGACGGCCATTACTGCCGAGGAGCGGACCAAAGAGAGACAGTGCAAAACTCGTTTCATGGGTTTTGATATCGATCCTGATGCGGTGACCAGAGCTCGCGCGAACATCGAGCGCGCTGGTCTTTCTCATCTTATTTCGGTCGAGGTTGGAGAGATTAAAGATTTCTCCCCGGCGCAGATGAATATCTCTGAAACTGACCAGACTTGGATTCTGGCAAATCCTCCCTACGGGAACCGATTAGGGCGTGATGATGATTTAGTCACACTCTATAGACTATTACGCGATAAGTGCAAGGCGTTTGCTAACGCAAGTCTTGGCCTGATTACATCGGAGCGTACGTTGGTTCAGGCTCTCGGTTTACGCTCCAATAAGAAATGGGAAATGCAGGCAGGGGGGCTAAGGTTAAATATCGCTCGTTTTGAGCTGGGTTTGAAGTCCGAGCAGTTTAATAACGAGGATAATACGATACCCCCTGAAGAAGTGTTGCCATTATTGAATAGACTGTCAAAAAATTTAAAAAATAGATCAAAATTACTGAAATATAACAATATTAATTGCTACAGAGTTTACGACTCCGAGCTTCCCGAATTTAATGTTGTCATTGATCGGTTCGCAGACTACTTACATATCCAGGAATACCGGCCGCCCAAAACGGTAGACCCAAAGAGTGCTAACCACCGCCGTCAATTAGTCCGTCAGTGGGTACCCAAGCATCTGGGGATACCTTTGAAACAGGCCATCTATAAAGAACGATTCCGTCAATCACGAAAGTCTCAGTACGAAAAGCGTGCAGAGCCTTTGTGTATACAT
>PBZM01000058.1 GCA_002731015.1 Gammaproteobacteria bacterium | reverse complement strand
TTTCTATTCCAGTATGGAAGTTGTCATATTGATTTAATCGATTTGCGAGGCGTTGAAAGTCATATTCATTAAGCCAGTAATCCATTAATTTTTTTTGGTACGCGAGCGGTACCCCTTGCGTCCAATCGTCCACAGTTTCTTTGTCGGGCCAACGGGTGCGAGACAGTCTGTCTGTTAGATCAGAGATGACATCTTCAGCGATTTCAATTTCGAACGGAGTGATTTCGCTCATACTTTTTCCTATTTACAAATATTTACAATGATGAACAGATGTGGCCGCCGTCTACCACCACGACGGAGCCAGTCATATACCTCGAGGCATCGCTGGCAAGGAGGAGTAAAGGTCCATCAAGCTCAGGGAATTCGCCATATCTCCTCATCGGTATGCCTTTTTTAAATTCTTCTGACATCGGTGATTCAAGCAAAAGCCGGCTTAGATCGGTAAGGAAATACCCCGGGGCTAATGCATTTACACGTATGTTGAATCTTGCGGCCTCTAGTGCCATGACTTCGGTCATCCTTGTCAGCCCGCCCTTGGAGACCGCATATGAAAATTGGCCCTTAATCGTTCGTGAATCCGTGATCGAGGAGATCATTATGATGTTTCCGCTTGAGAACTCTTTTTTTATGATTAAGTCGGTATAAATCTTGGACGCCAGCCATGCTGATTTCAGGTTGGTATCGATGACGTAGTTCCAATCCTCTTCCTCAGTGGTTTGATACGTTTTTGCGCCGGCCTCTACGCCAGCATTGTTAATTAGGACATCGCAAGCGCCATAGGTCTCAATTGCAGCCTCCAGAAAGTTGGAAACGCTCTCTTTCTCCAGAACATCTAATTCGCAGGCTTTAGCATTTCCGCCTGCTTGCTCTATTTCTTTGACGCACTCTTCAAGCTTGTCTTTTCTGCGCGCGCCTACGACCACTTTAGCGCCTTCTTGGGCTAAAACTTGGGCAAAATGATAGCCAAAACCAGATGAAGCACCGGTAATCGCTACAACCTTATCTTGTAATTGGAAAGTTTCTTTACTCATCTCTTTTCTGTACTCGCCTAGAAACAGCTTATAATTTCCAGTTGGTGAATCATAGTGTATCCAATACTTGGGAAGGTGCGTTTACAGAGCAATAGGCTCCTCGATAGGAATCTAAATATGACAATTCTTCGGTCGGCATTGTACATGCCCGGTATAAACAAAAAGGCAATGGATAAAGCGTTGAAACTCGATTGTGACGCGGTCATTTTTGATTTAGAGGATGCAGTGGACGCATCGAGGAAGGAAGAGGCCAGGCAATTAGTTAAACGTCAAATCGAAAATAATGATTATGCGCCAAGAAAGGTTGTTGTTCGTGTAAACGATCTGAATACAAAATGGGGTGCGTTCGATGTTGCAGCTGTCGCGAATTCGCGTATCCAAGCAATACTTCTCCCAAAAGTTTCTGAAATCAGGGACGTCAACCGCATGGTACAGTCGCTTGATGCCCATGAATCGGATCTGCCCTTGTGGATCATGGTCGAGACACCACTCGCGATAATCAATATAAATGAATTAGCTGCTCATCCCAGAGTGGCTGTATTGGTTATGGGTACCAGTGATCTAGCGGTTGATCTGGGAGTTCAACATACAGAAGATAGATGGAACATGGATTACTCTCTCCAACGTAGCGTTTTGGGGGCAAAGGCATTTGGGAAGAAAATTTTGGATGGAGTTCATCTAGATTTCCGGGATACGAATTTCCTAAAAAGCCTCTGCCTTCAGGGCAAGACCCTAGGTTTTGATGGGAAAACCCTCATTCACCCTGGGCAAATCTCAATTGCAAATGAGGCTTTTTCTCCAAGTGAGGCCGATAGGGAATGGGCTCAGCGAATCATCGAAGCCTGGGAGCTGGCGCAAGCCAGTGGCTCTGGTGTCGTCGAGGTCGACGGGCGCCTAGTTGAGTCGCTTCACGTTGACGAAGCTAAAAGAGTTCTCTCCGCACCTCCCAATCGGGCGGACAAGAAAAGTTAGCCACCAGAGGCAGGGCTGCTTTCTAAAATCTTTTTTCGCGGAGTTTTGTTTCCTCTGCCATATTTGCTTAGAACTGCTCGAAATTGGTGAGGAATGGCTAGCATTGCGGGCGTGGTAACCAACGTCAGTACAGTCGCAAAGGTCAAACCGCAGGCAATTGCTTGAGTTAACGGAGTCCAGAAAGAGGACATCATGCCACCTTGCTGAATTTCCCGATTTATAAGGTCCACACTCACATTGTTTGCCAAAGGTATAAGCCCGCATACCGTGGTTATCGTGGTGAGCAATACCGGCCTTAATCTCTGAGCTCCAGTCCTGATTATGACTTCCATGTAGTCCGCCGCCGGGTTTTCCCGCTTTAAGCTATTATAGGTGTCGATTAGGACAATATTGTTGTTAACCACGATACCAGCCAGGGCAACGATCCCGGTACCGGTGAGGATTGCACTAAAGGCATTGCCGGTTACAAGAAGGCCGATGAACACGCCGGCTGTAGATAGCACGACCGCGAATAGCACTAGGGCGGATTGATAGAAGCTATTGAACTGGGTAACCATTAGGACAAACATTAGCAGCAAAGATAAGCCAAAAGCTGCTCCTACGAATTCTATCGATTCGTTCTGTTCCTCATTAGCCCCTCGGAAACGTATTTGTAAGTCGGGGTGCCAATTTTGCTGTTTTACCCAAGACTCAATCTCTTTAACTTTTGTGTCAGGGATAACTCCAGTTTCTACATTTGCTCGGATGTTCTTGACCGGTATACCGTCGCGCCTCTCCATCGTTGTAATGCGTGGGGATGGTTCCAACTTTACAAAATTTGACATCGGTACCATCCCGCTTCCCGTGGCTACCTTCAATTTCTCAAAAGCAAGCAGGCCCCTCTCTTCTTTGGGATACCTGACTCTAATGTCCACAGCATCATCCGCTCGACTAGGGCGGTACTCGCCGACTTTGATTCCGTTGGTAATCAGTTGAATAGCAATTCCTACCTGAGTGACATCGGCGTTATATAAGGCCGCTTGTTCTCGATCCACCGCGAATCTCAGTTCTATGCCAGGGAGGGCCCTGCTGTCTTCAAGATCCCTAATTTGACTAACTTCATTTTGGATGTGTGTAACAATTTTTTCGACTGCGGGATCTAACAAATCTCTGTTATATGAGGCGATTTCAATCTGAATATCTTTGAAGACTGGCGGCCCCATGTCGTCCGCTCGCACCTCCACCTCTATGCCAGGAATGGCATCTGTTCGACGTCTGATCTCTTCGAAAATCTCTGAACTCGACTGAGCCCTTAAGTGTCTTTCGTGAAGCTGCAAAAAGATTCCGGCGACCTTGTCATTGCTTCCGTTTGGCGACATGTCGCCACCCGATTGGGTGTACGCGTCGATATTTTTAATCCCCTCAACGTCGAGAACCTTGGATTCAACCTCGACAAGAATGTCCTTTATCTCCTCAACGCTGTAATTTCCCCTGGCGCGGATAGTTATTTGACCTTGATCTACCTCTCCAGCATTGAAGTAAATTACTCCAGCGCCGTATTGCCCGTATGACCAGAAGGTTGTAACGAGAATGGCAAAGGTTAAGAACAAGACCCCTACGCTGTTTTTTGCGCAGAAGCCCAAAAGCTTGGCATATAAACCAGTAAAACCCGATAACGTTTTTGGATCGCCGTTATCAAGAATATTCTGCTGCCTAACTGCCTCGGGCGAACTCCGACCAGCTTTTCCGAATATTGCTCCAATAGTTGGCCCTAGCACTAGCGCATAAAGAAGGGAGCCACTTAAGACGCAGAATACAGTTACAGGAAGGTATCTCATAAATTGTCCTGAGACCCCAGGCCAAGCCATCAGTGGAAGGAAGACGGCCAGGGTAGTAGCTGTAGAGGCGGTAACAGGCCAGAACATCCGTCTAGATGCTGTCAGGTATGCCTCTTTTCGGCCAGCGCCTTCCGTCATTTTCCTGTCGGCGTACTCTGTCACCACTATGGCACCGTCGATCAGCATTCCTAAGCCCAGCAACATCCCAAAGATCACCATGAAATTGTAGGTGAATCCGAACTGAGTGATGAAAATCATAGCGAACAGGAAAGACACTGGGATTCCGAGTCCGACGATAACACCACTTCTCATTCCCATGGCCGCAACTACTATAATCATTACGAGTCCAAGCGCTGTTAGTAAGTTGCCCTCGAGCTCATTTACGGTCTGGAGTGACATCGGAGCAACATCTTGTGAGTAGAACAGATTGACCTTTGAGGGAAGAGCTGGCCTAGCACTTTCGACTATGTTTCTTACCGCTTGTGAAGTTTCAATATCATTGGCTCCGATTCTCTTTTTAACTCGGAGAATCATCGTGTTCTCACCGTTGACTCGCCCGTACCCTGTTTTGTCTTTAAATGTCCGTCTTATTTTGGCGACGTCCTCCAACGTGATAACTCTGTTGCCGTCTGTCTTTAAAGGTAGGTCGAATAGGTCGCGATAGTCTTCGATGATCCCGGGCACCTTAACCGAGAAACTTCCCTTGCCCCCGTCAAGATTGCCCGCGGGAATCAACCGGTTATTTCTAAGAACTGTGTTGATCAACTGCTCCGGCAGCAGTTGATAGGCCTCTAGCTCCAGTGGGTCTATCTCGATCTCCAGAAGCTCTTCTCGCGCACCTACCAACTCTGCTTCAAGGATATCCGGCAATGCCTCGATCTGATCTCTCAAGTCCAACGCGATGTTGTAGAGCATTCTCTCCGGGACATCGCCGTTAAGGTTAACGTGAATGGTTGGGTAGTCAGTTGGGCTCATTTCTTGAAGGATTGGTTCTTCGGCTTCGTTAGGCAATTCTGCTTTGGCGCGGTCTACAGCTTCCCTCGCATCCTGTTGCGCTAGATCCATGTCGTATCCGGCATCGAATTCCAACATTATTGTTCCAGCGTTTTCTGACCCAAATGAGCTCATTTCTTTAATTGCCTCTACCTGTCTGAGCTCCTTTTCCATTGGCATAATGAGCATCCGCTCTGCGTCTTCTGGTGAAATACCTTCGTGGAGGATGGTGATGGCAAACCAGGGCACGTCGACTTGTGGGTCTGATTCAATAGGAATTCCGTTTCTAGCTATTAGACCGCTGATAACTATCATGGCCATCAAAAGGAGAGTTGTTCTCGGTCGGTTGACCGCTGCCTCAATTATTTTGAACATGAAGTTACTTGGTAAGATTTACGGAGCTAGAGACGCCTACTGTGTTGGACATAATGCCGGCGGTGGTTTCTGAATCCTCATAGGTGATGCTGACTCTCTCTCCAGCAACGACGAGTTCTTGACCTACCGTTATTATGTCCGCTTTGTACGGCAGCCCACTGACCCAAATACCTTTTTCGTCTTCAGCTACTACGTCAACGTTATAGAATTGGACAAGAGACTCTTCATCGACTATGCGAATACCGATATCGCCCCTGTCATCCAAAGCTAGAAGCGCCGCTGATATTTGGTGAGCGAAGGTTGTGTCCATTGGGATATCAATCTCCGCCGACAAACCCGAGCGGTGCCTGCCATCTCCGTTAGGAAACTGCACTTCTATGGGGTAGGTTCTGGTTTTGGAGTCACTCTGATTACCGACGAATGTAATGGTGCCGCGAACAGTGTCACGCCCGTCAACAGTTCCGCCGACATCTAACCCTCTTTCTAGGCCGATAACTTCTTTTTGGGAAACTCGCGCTGTGAGTAGCATTGGGTCGAGATCTATTATCGTGGCGCACGCCTGGCCGGGGGTCACATAGTCGCCTGTTTCTAGGTGTACGCTTTCTATTATACCGTCGAACGGAGCTGATACTTTGGTTTTAGACAGCTGGACTAAGCTTCTTTTCATATTGGCCTGGGCATGAGCTAGTGTTGTTTTCGCTGCCGCAATTGCGCTTTCCGAGTTAAAACCTTGTCTCCGAAGCCGTTGTGCGCCGGTGAAATCGATTCTTGCTTGCGCCAATCTTTGTTCTGCTTCATCGACGTTCGCCTGTTTATCCTCGATAGAGATTTCGCAAAGACTATCTCCAGCCTTTACGGCGTCTCCTCGCTCAATCGGGCGGGACGTTATTCGCCCTGTTGCTTCTGTTCTTGCGGTGACTGTGCGTTTATTTTGAGTGATACCGCTGACTGTCGCATACCTAGTCACCTCTCTAGCAACGGAGCTCGCAGCCTTGACATTGGTTGGCACCTTGTCAGCGGCCAGCTCGTTACTACGACTATTCTTCTCCGCAATGGATGTTTCTAACGGTTTCGATTCATTGAGATACAATCCGGAGCCCAGCCATGCCGTAATAGCTATGGCAATTCCTAAGGACCACGCGTAAGTTTTCCGCATTCTCTTCAAAATCCTCGACAGGTGTTACCTTTAGTAACGCAATAATACGCTCTTCTAGGTAAAAAGTTTGTTTTTTTTACCTAATCAAGTTAAAGCTTATTGCCTCAATTTGGCGTGAAAACCCACCGAGATTAATATTTCAACCTACCAAAACGAGCTCTACGCAGATGCACTCTCTCTCGAATGTATTGATTCAAACCAGTTATGCAGATTGTTGAGGCTCGTGTCATAGGGCTGGCCGATAGCTTTACCGAAGTTTAAGAAACAGTAGAGCAACACGTCCGCAAGGCTAATCTGGTCCCCGCCGATGAATGCCCTCCCGTCGCTCATTTGATCGTTCAGCCATGATGTTTTTTCTCGTGCTATCTGTTTCAAGCCGTCTGCTGCGTCGGGTATGGTGGTCATTCTGTCCTTAAAAATTGGCAATCCTTCGCTGTATCGGAATCCGTTGGCTAAAGGCTCGCATATTCCTAAATCTACTCTTCTTGTCCACATTCTTGTATTGGCCCGGGCTTCATCGGTTGTCCCTATTAACGTCACCCCATCCGCTTTTTCATCGATGTATTCGCAGATCGCTGTTACCTCGGCGATTAGGTTGCCGGCTTCGGTTTCCAAACAAGGCAGTTGGCCGGAGGGGTTGAGTTTAAGATAGTCAGCTTGGCGGTTAGCCCCTCCCATCAGGT
>PBZM01000057.1 GCA_002731015.1 Gammaproteobacteria bacterium | reverse complement strand
TCGCTTCCTCGTTTAGCATAAACTCTAAAGCTGCCTGCTCCCCAGATGCCTGATTATCATGCATGTAACTGAGGTATTTGTTTAACAACGCCGCTTCGAAGGTACGGTTTTTCACGTAATCTGCTACTTGTGGCACCCGTGTTGCGAAATCGACCTGGGCTAGCGATACCACTTCTGATTTTGTCCATGTGCTTCTCTTCGGGTTATCGCACTCTTCTACAGGCTTTACGATGCAATTGTCCCAATGGTCTTGGTCAAAGTCAGAATTAAAATCGACTAGTTTGAGATCGTATTTACCGGCCAGTGTAGTTGGCGCCCAATAATAGCCCAGCCAATTTTCGCCTCGTTCACTTGCCTTCGCGATCGAGCCATCTAAACCAGCTCCCGAACCAGTGTCGATCAACTTCCATCCAGCCGCTTCCATATCAAACGCGCGGAACAGGTTGTTTGTTGAAAGTTGACAACCCCACCCGGAGGGACATGTATGAAGTCCGCCTTTGGAGGGGTCTTCCGGATGCGGGAAAAGATCTGGTCGTGCAATGATATCGTCGATGGTTTTCAATTCGGGGTGCGCCTTAGCGGCCGCCGCGCTCATCATCCAGCCCTCGCCAGCGCCCGAAATTGGAGACGGATTGAGCTTGACCAAACGGTTCTCTTGAATTGCCGCATCAATGGCAACCGCAGCAGCATTTGCCCACATTTCAGAGGCGATATCTGGAGTGCCTTTTTCGTTCATAGAAGTAATCTGAGGCATCGTACCTGCAGTTAAGTATTCAACATCGCATTCGTAACCGCTTTTCATCACGAAACCGTCAAGCCTCGCTAAAAATTCTCCCGAAGCCCAGTTCATTTCGCCTATAACTACCTTTCCGCAATCTGCAGCTACCTCTGCTGTTTCTTCCTTCTTCACCCCGAAAAAAAAGGCGATTGCCACTGCAGCTACCCCTAGCGCTAATAGTATATTTCTCATTGTTTTCTCCCAACCTTAAGGTTCGCCATAATGTTTACGACACGAAATATTATTCAAGTCTACATAAAGGCAGTGCTATACACAAACCACAGGAAATTTAATTAGTTACATTATTTTATTGGCAATATCTTTCATTTAATTTCAGAAAATTGCTTTGACGTCAAAATTTAACTTGGGAAATGTACCCGCGTTTATTACATTTATAGGTTCACCATACACATTCAGAAATTGTAGGAGACGCAGGGCAACGTGCAGACACAGAATCTCGAAACAGAAGTATTAGTGGCTCTGAGGCGAATCGTTCAGGCAATCGATCAACACTCTAGTCGACTCGGTAAGGATTTTGGGCTGACAACACCACAACTTTTAGTATTGCAGACTGTAGCAAATACAAAGGAACAACCGATTAGAGCCATCAGTGCTGAAGTGAACCTGTCGCAAGCCACAGTGACATCGATTGTCGACCGCCTCGAGCGCCGAGGACTTTTGGAGAGACAACGATCAGGAATTGACCGAAGACAGGTGTTCCTTGTGATCACAGAAGCGGGCAAAAATCTTCTTGCGAAGGCCCCCAAACCGCTGCAAGAGAATTTTCTTCACCGGTTTGAAGGACTGCGTGAATGGGAGCAGCACCAAGTAGTATTTGTTTTGAAACAGGTGGCAGAGATGATGGGCGCCCGCCACATTGACGCCGCTCCACTCCTCGATACTGGCGACGTTACCCGCGGCCACCAGACGCGAGAAACGCAGCCTGATTTGGAGCCAGCTGACCAGTCTGATAGTCAATAAACGCTTTTTTCAGTTCGCCTTCGGTCGATAAGACAAACGGTCCATGGCGCGCGATTGGCTCATTCAGCGGCGCCGAAGATATAAGAAGACAACGACCTGAACCATCGAGGGCAACATCTCCCGTGCCTTCTATTATTGCTAGGTCACCATCCGCAATCGCTTGTCCTTCGATCGATACCTGACCCTCAAAACAGAACATGATGGTTGTGTCACCATCAGTCAAAGGAATAACAGCCCTCGCGTTTGTCAGTTTTAGATCAATCATCAAAACAGGCAGATGTGTTTTCGCTGGACCGACGTGACCGAATAACTCACCAGCAACGAGGCGATATGACACATCATCCTGAGTAAATTCAATGACGTCACTAACCGGAATATCTTGGTATCGAGGCTCACTCATCTGTAAGCGTTGCGGAAGGTTCAACCAAAGCTGGAATCCCCAAAGGCTACCATTGGTTTGCTCTGGCATCTCTGAGTGCAAAATACCGCAGCCAGCAGTCATCCATTGAACAGCACCATCCTCCAGAAGACCCGCATTACCAGCAGAATCGCGATGACGCATCTTTCCTTTCAGCATATAAGTCACGGTTTCGAACCCTCGATGGGGATGTGGAGGAAAACCTGCAACATAACCAGAAGGATCATCGTTTCGGAAATCGTCAAACATTAAAAAGGGATCAATGTAATCCGCACCTGGCTGACCAATCACTCGACAAATTTCGACACCGGCCCCATCAGATACTTTACATCCGTTAATTACTCGAGCAATAGAACGCATAAGTCTTTCCTTTTTCCTGTTTGACCATATTTTAGAGCCAAAAGGAATGTTTAGAAGAGACTTACTGCCGTTAATATGAGTCCGGACTGGCACGAAAACCGAGGAGCTGTAATGCCACAACTGAACTGCATTGATCCGCGTGAACAAGCCATAGAAGTGACATTCAATCCCGGTGAGACCATATTACAAGCCACACACCGCGCGGGCGTAGACGGTATATTAGCGGAGTGTGGTGGCGGCTGCTCGTGCGCCACCTGCCACGTGATACTGGACCACACTTGGGACGGAACACTCGTCGGGCCGAGCACACAAGAATTGGACATGTTATCGTTTGCGGTTGATCCAACCCCCCACTCGAGGCTCGCTTGCCAAGTTGAACTGAGCGACAAGCACGACGGCCTTAGTCTTTCTGTTGCAAAACGCCAATATTGATGAGGCTTGGAATAGTCGGGGCCGGACAATCGGCCTGCACACTAGCAACGGAGCTGATTCGTGGAAATTTTGATGGTGAGATATTAGTATTCAACGGTGAGCCGCACCGGCCCTACCAACGCCCACCGCTCTCGAAAAGTTGGCTGAAAATGCCGGCCGATACCAACATACTCCTGCTGCTTCCTGAGCCTATCGAAAACCACGCTTCAATCCAGTGGATAGGAGAATGGGTTAAATTAATTAAGCCAGATAGTGGTGAAATATACACCGAACAAGCGACATACCGCGTCGATCAGATTGTTCTTGCGACCGGGACCCGAGCGAGACGACTGACTATTAAGGGACTACCTCCTGAAACCGGACATGTGATTCGAACACTCGGAGATGCAGAAAGACTGAGACAACACATCGATGATGCAAAAAATATCACCATCATTGGGGCCGGCTTTTTAGCGTTTGAACTAGCTGCGACTTTGGATCACCCGGATCGGATAATTCGTATCGTCGCCAAAGCGAACCGGCTGCTGCCTCAGGTCTCGCTGAAAACCGCTGACCGATTAGTAGGCTCTTCACCTGCATCCACCCTAGTCGATGTAAAGATCGAAAGCTTCGATACGGTTAACAAATCACTCATCACCAACCATGGACCAGTTCCAGCAGATCTCGTCATTATTGCCGCCGGCGCGATACCTAATACTGAGATCGCCGAGCGGTGCGGTCTCGGGACGGCGGAGGGGATTGCGACTGATGAATTCATGCAGACACCACATCCAAAGGTATCAGCAATTGGCGAAGTGAGCCTGCATCATCAGCCACATCTGGGAAGATCCGAGCGTGTAGAATCGATATCTGAAGCCAATGACTCGGCCACAACATGTGCTAAGAGGCTTCTTGGTCATTCCGAGCCATTCGGAGCAATTCCCTGGTTTTGGTCGGACCAGGGTCAATTGAAACTACAAATCGCAGGACTGTGTGCTCGCTCGGATGATGAAACCTGCTTGATCTCTACCGATGCTGATTCCGTGGTAATTCGGCACTGTGGCGACCGCGTAACCGCAGTTGAAGCGATCAATGCGCCCAAAGAATTTATGGCCGCTAGACGTCTATTTGAACGCGGGACAGTCAGCCTCTCCGCTCTAATTAAAGTAGGCTCTGTATTCGACTTACTTCAATCATCAAGATCCTGAAGCGCTGCCGGCATCGATCTTGTAGACGAAACGCCTAGCTTTTTCAGTTTCTCAGCGCGACCTACAAGGTTACCTCGCCCGATCGACAGTCTCTGCCCGGCTTTTTCAAATGCTTCTTGTGACCGCCTGATTTTGTCACCAACGTCCTGAAAGCTCTCCGCAAATAGCACAAATTGATCATATAACTTTCCACCAAGATCAGCGATTTGCCGAGTATTTTGGTTTTGATGCTCAATCCGCCACACATGCTCAACTGTTCTCAAAAGTGCCAAGAATGTTGACGGAGATGCAATCACAACGCCCTGTGCAAGCGCATCGCTAAATAGCTGCGGCTGCGTTTCAAAAGCCGCAGAAAAAGCAGGCTCGACTGGAACAAACATAATTACGAAATCGACCGTCGTAATTCCCGGTAGGCTTACATAATTTTTTCCAGACAGACCGCGAACATGGGTCTTTAAAGAGTTCGCATGGGCTTTCAGGGCATCAATGCGTCCCGAATCGTCAGTGGCTGACATAGCGCGCTCGTAGTCCTTCAACGACAGCTTTGCGTCAACGATCAAACATTTATCATCCGGAAGAGAGATCACAACATCCGGTTGCAGTCGATTTCCTTCGTCACCAACGAAACTCTGTTGACGCGTATATTCATGTCCCTCCCGAAGACCAGACGCTGTGAGTACCTGATCGAGAATCAGCTCTCCCCAATTACCGGCGGTCTTATTTTCACCTTTCAGCGCACGTGTCAGGTTGATAGCGTCCTCAGACATTTTTTGATTTAACGCCTTCAGTGAGACTATCTCCTGCTTGAGTGAGACTCGATCTCGCGTCTCATTTTCATAGACCTCGTTCACCCGCTTTTTAAACAAATCAAGCTCAGTAGTTAGTGGTTTTAACAATTGGGACAGTGAATCGCTGTGTTGCGAGGTTAACTCCTTAGACCTTTCATTCATTAGCTTCTGAGACAGCACTTCAAACTCAGCCTTCATCAAGGTCATATTCCGGTCAAGATCTGATTGAGCCTCAATCCGATGTTTTAACTCATCGACCGAAGACTTAGCGGATATCCATAACTTCGCAAAATAGGCCGCAGAGCCAAAACCAAGCATCGCAATAACAGCCAATACCCAAGTGAGTTCCATGCCTCAGTTCTCCTTTACCTCCGGTATGATGACATCCTAAATCAAACCTCACCAGTGGAGCCTTCATGCCGACCGGAGAAGATAAATTATTTGAAACACCATTTGTTGGTGTTAGTGACTTTCGTTTTGATGAGAGGGTTTCAGAAGTGTTTTCCGACATGATCAGACGCAGCGTCCCCGGCTATGGACACGTAATTCGATTAAGCGGGCTCATTGCTAAACGTTATTCCATACCCAACACTGTTATCTATGATTTAGGCTGTTCGCTTGGTGAAACAACAATTGTAATCGCCAATGAGGTAACGACATCGGGCTGTCGAATTGTTGCTGTTGACAATTCAGAGGCGATGCTCAAGAGAGCACGAGCCACAACCAGCGGCCGCTTAGTCAATCCGCAGCCAATCGAATGGTTATGTAAAGATATCACCGATATGAGTTTTGAAGCTTGTTCGATCGTTGTCCTAAACTTCACATTGCAGTTTATCGCCATTGAAAAACGCGAAGAATTACTGACCAAAATAAGGAATTCGTTAGTGCCAGGTGGCTTGGTGATACTAGCTGAAAAAGTACTGCATAAGGACACCAAATCACAGCAATCGTTGACTGATTTACACCACGACTTTAAACGAGCTAACGGCTATTCAGAACTCGAGATCGCACGAAAAAGAGAGGCTATTGAAAACGTATTAGTTCCTGAGACGCCAAGTGCCCATAACGCGCGGTTAATCCGTGCTGGTTTCTCGGAGATCACTGAATTTTTTCACTGTATCAATTTCAAAGCTTGGATGGCAGTTAAATGATCACCATCGACGATGCGTGGACAAATCCAGAACTTCCCTGGCTTGCCGAATTAGTAAGACGACATCAGCATCTTATAAAACGACGACTAGGCCACGGCGACCTAAAGCGATGGGCACGGGCCCTCAAAGCAATACCTAAGATAAGTAAGGGTAACAGAACACTGGGGCCTAGCGTGGGTCTGACTGCGATTCCGAACGCACTTGAGCGACCACTCGAAGCAGCGCTTCTTGAACTCAGGCCATGGCGTAAAGGTCCGTTTCAGTTCGGTTCTGTCTACGTCGATTCAGAATGGCGAAGCGATCTAAAGTGGGATCGCATTTGTAAACATATCGCGTTAGACAATCATCGCATTCTGGATGTTGGATCTGGATGTGGTTATCACCTTTGGCGGATGCTCGAGGCCGGTGCATCTGAGGTATTGGGCATCGATCCGAGTATTTTATTTCACTGTCAGTTTTCCGCAGTAAAGTGCCTAATTGGCCATCCGAAAGCCGCTTCCATGCCAGTCACACTCGAGGAATTTGATGCAGGAATTATGGATTTTGATACCGTATTTTCGATGGGAATCCTTTACCACCGGAAGGATCCAATTAATCATCTCGAGCGACTAAAACGCTGGATCAAACCGGGCGGACAACTCATTTTGGAAACGCTGGTAGTTGATGGTGATGACCATACCTGTTTGGTGCCGCCAGACCGCTATGCGCGAATGAATAACGTCTGGTTTTTACCTTCAGTACCAGCCCTCGAACACTGGCTTAGCCGCATTGGATTTAAATCAATTGAATGCGTCGACGTATCTGTGACCACGTCCGAGGAGCAACGAACGACGAAATGGATGCAATTTGAGTCACTCAAACATGGATTAGATCCAAATCACCAAGACCGAACTATCGAGGGCTTACAGCGACCAACGCGGGCCACTCTGCATGCCATCCTGCCTCAAAATTAACCCAATCTCGCGTTTCAAAACCAATGTATGCGACAATCGCGCGGTTATTCAATGACGGTTCTGGAGTAACCTAAATGTTCCATCTTGATTTGGCACCTGCCGATCCGATTCTTGGCTTAACTGAAACCTTTAAAGCAGACACACATCCCGACAAAATCAACCTAGGTGTTGGCGTGTACCAAGATGCAAACGGTAGGACGCCGGTGTTAGCCGCGGTGAAACAGGCGGAGAAGCGTCTGTTGGAGACCGAGAATAGCAAGAGTTACCTACCAATACCGGGTGTCCCTGAGATCGCAAACTACACACAGGAGCTCCTCTTCGGCGAACACCATTCGATTATAGAACAAGGGAGAGCAAAGACGGCACAAACACCAGGAGGTACAGGTGCCCTTCGTGTTGCTGCAGACTTTTTAAAGCGCGCCAAGCCTAGTGCCACTCTATGGCTTTCGGATCCTAGTTGGACCAACCACCACACCATCTTCGAGGCAGCCGGGTTCTCCGTCCAGAACTATCGCTATTACGACAAAATATCTCAGAGACTCGATTTAGAAGGCCTCGTGGCTGATCTTGAAAGAGCAGCTAAAGGCGATATCGTGATTTTACACGGCTGCTGTCATAATCCATCGGGGATCGATCTCGACAAGTATGCTTGGGAAACTGTTGCCAGTCAGGCAAAAGTTAAAGAATTGGTTTGTCTAGTGGATTTTGCTTACCAAGGCTTCGGGGACGGTCTCGAAAAGGACCGAGAGGGATTACACGTTCTATTAGATGCGGGTTTAGCTGTCTTGGTAGCGACCTCTTTCTCCAAGAACTTCGGTCTCTACAATGAACGTATCGGCGCAGTTACAATTGTCGAACAAACTGAAAATGATGCAATCAAGGCCTTTAGTCACGTTCAGGCCGCCATTCGGGCCATATACTCGAGCCCGCCAGCACACGGGGGTAATGTCGTCGCAACTATCCTCAGTGACGCGTCGCTCAAAGAACTCTGGATCAAAGAGCTCGGTGAAATGCGCACTCGAATCAGCGCGATGCGTCAAGCATTTGTTCAACAGATGGCGGTTCGTCAACAAGCAGTGGACTTTGATTTCATCAACCATCAAAAAGGGATGTTCAGCTTTTCAGGTCTGACTCAAGAGCAAGTGTTAAAACTGCGCGAAAATAATCATATTTATATTGTCGACTCAGGCAGAATTAATATTGCTGGAATTACCCCGTCAAACATTGAACCACTCTGTGACGCGGTTGCTAAGGTCCTGTGATGCCCAAATACAATCTCTACGGACTTGGTAACGCACTTGTTGATACCGAATACCAAGTGTCTGAGGATTTATTACTCACTCTTGGTGCCGAAAAAGGCATGATGACCCTGATTGACAGTGAGCAATTAGCTGTATTCGAAGAAAAACTCCGCGATCATGCAAAACTCAAAAAACAATCATCAGGCGGGTCTGCGGCCAATTCTTTAATTGCTGCCGCGAGCTTTGGATCCAAAGTCTTTTTCAGTTGCAAAGTCGCAAATGATGAACTGGGAGCGTTCTACCACAAGGATCTAATTGAATCGGGTGTTGCGACCAACTCAGATAAAATTCGTGCATCGGGCACTACCGGACGTTGTTTAGTAATGGTGACGAATGACGCTGAACGCACCATGAATACTTTTCTCGGAATCACAGGCGATCTGGGTACACATGAGATTGATGAAAATGCCCTTAGATCGTCTAAGATGCTGTACATCGAAGGATATTTAGCGAGCTCTGAAAAAGCACGAGTTGCCGCTATCTACGCTCGTCAATTTGCGAAGAAATCTGGTATCAAAGTCGCGCTAACTTTCTCTGATCCCGCAATGGTGACCTATTTCAGAGAACAAGTATCGAGTATCGTAGGAGATGGCGTAGATTTACTATTCTGCAATGAACAAGAGGCGATGACTTGGACCGGTAAAAAGTCGATTAAAGAAGCACTTTCGTCGTTGTCGGATACGGCCATCCAATGGGTATGTACGCGCGGGAGGGACGGGGTATCTGTCTTTGATGGAACAAGTCAGTTTGATTTACCAGGTCGCGACGTTACGCCCATCGACACCAACGGTGCCGGGGATATCTTTGCGGGTGCGTTTCTTTACGGGCTCTCAGAAGGATGGAACTTCGAGCGATCAGCATCTTTCGGCGTTTATGCTTCAAGTTACTTGATTACTCGATATGGACCGCGTCTCGAAGTTAACGAGTATACCCGATTATTGAGAGAATTTAAGGCAACCTAATTGGCCGCCTCGAGCTGTTATGGTCGGTCTCGATTAAGAAACTTCCAAATAACAGGTAAGGAGGCAGTCGCCAACATGATCTTGATCAAGTCACCAAACAGAAAGGGGATCAATCCAAAAGTAACTGCCTTCTCGAATCCTACAAAATTTGCTAACCAGGCGAGACCGAATACATAAATAACTAAATTACCAGCAATCATGGCAATTGCCGTTCCTATCACAGAACGATCAAGTCCACGCTCAGCCAACCAACCGGTAAGCCCTGCGGCTAAAGCGAAGCCAACCAGATATCCGCCCGTCGGCCCGGCCATATATAAAAGCCCCAGCCCTTTTTCGGGTGTTCCAGCAAAGACAGGTAAGCCCATGGCGCCTTGTGCGAGGTATGCGAGGACTGTAGCAGACCCCATCCTCCAACCGAATGAGGCACCAATAAGAAGCACGACAAGTGTCTGGAGTGTCATCGGTACCGGATAAAATGGGACCTGGATTTTCGCCGACAACGTTAGCAGTAATGACCCAGCGAGAATCAAAAAGATTGTCTTGAACAGGCTATTGTCCTTGTCCAAAAGGGCATCTATCAATACTAGACGTCTCGCTTGCAACATGTTTGATCTCCATTATCAATTTATAAATCAATTGAAGATGAAATTGAGAGCCTCGTCAATTTAATTCGAGCGCAAATACTTTACCAAAGACATATTAAACCTAATCGTTCTCTTTTCATCCGGCACACTGTCAGTCATGCCGAACACCAGGTGCGAAAACGTCTTTTCTCTGCGGCCGAGGCAAAAGCTATCTGCACAGATCTTATCTGTTACGACCAACTAATATTGATCCATTTTGGGCCAAGCAGGCTGAGGGCTGAATCCATCACAACGGAATACTGTGAGGGACGAGCGAACAGTGCCATCTGGCATTACTTGTGATACACCACCAAGATCCTTGAAGACCGAACAACGGGTCGCAAGATCCTCAGAATACCGTCCAATATGCACCAAGGAGGTTTTTGGGCTATCCAACACGTCCCAATTGTCGTATTGATTTTGGCGGCGTGCCTTATCAGGAATAACCTGACCAGTCGGCGATGCGTAACGATCCGAACCTGTCAAATCCGATGGCCAATGAAACAAAGCCCAAGCTTGTATTGAATAATGATCTGTGGTGACCACGTCAGTCGTGCCTGCAAGCTCCGCCGCTTCCGCCATGACACGATCCCAGCCTCTGATTTTCTGAAATGGGTCGTGTTTCATACCCAAGCCCACCGCATAGGGGTAGATCAATACAAACAGCAGAGCGAGCTGGACAAGACCTGCGGCTAGTGTTCCAAGCACCGACCACCGCATACGCCTTCCGAAGATCATCAACAATACAGGGATGAGAGGTAATGCCCAATTCAAAAGTACCTCACCGAAAAGACCTTTGACGATAAATAAAACGACAAGAGCGCAGAAACTAAACCGAAGCATGTCTCTGACCGCCTCTTCACGGTCACTCGCAAATTCATCAGATTTAAGTTTCAGACCGCCTAACACAGATAATAAAGCGATAGGCAATGCTGATAGCAATAACGCTGGAATCCAGTCCACTGCATGTAACAAACTATGGTTACTCGAATAAACATGGCCGAATTCATGGGCAAGATGTGCAAAATCGTGTTCCACATTCCACAGAATCCATGGCGTCATAGCAAATAAACATAAAAGTGCTCCAAGATAAGGCCCTGGAGTAAAAATAATGCTCGGACTTCGAACTATTATCCACGGCAGGATCGACAGCGGAATCAGCGCAATCGAGAGTTTAGCTAAGGCACCGAGACCTAAAGCAGCGCCAAACAGTAGCCACCATAGTTCAGTTTGCTGGTTTGGACGACAATGGATGATAGAAGCGAACGCACAAAGCGCCAACATCATGAAAAAAAATAGCCAAATATCAGTGGTATGCACCATACCCATCACAAAAAGCAAGGGACTCGTAACATAGAGGATCAGTAATCGGCTACTGGCATCTTGATCAAAGCCAGCGAGCCTCCCCAGCCAGATCAAAAGGACTCCAGAAAATAGCCACGCAATCCAGGCTGGCAATCTGACCTGAAAGAGTTTTGGCAAAAACTCCAGAGCGTGTGTCACCATTTGAGTCGCTGTCACCCAAGGGCCTTTAGTTTGATAACTCAGACCTGGATTAGCGAGCCACGTGCTGTACTGCGCCTCATCGAAATGAACTGGCACCACCGCAAGGCTCAGTACCACGATGCCAATAAATCCGAGAAGCAGTATGTAGAGGCGCACTTAAAGATTTTGCTCTGCGTAAGAGGCGAGCCGTGACCGCACAACACCTTGCAAATGCTGGGTCGACGCCCCACTCCAGCCTTTGAACCGTTCGATCACATAAGTCAGCCCAGAGGTTAGTGCGGTCAGATAATTACTGTCGATCTGTGCAAGATTACCCAAACAGACAATTTTCGAACCTTTGCCACAACGTGTAATTATGGTTTTGAGCTGCTGAGGGGTCAGATTTTGTGACTCGTCCAACAAAATAATGGCATCCTGAATCGACCTTCCACGAATAAAATTCAACGATTTGAATTGGATATTTCCTTTCTCCAGCGCGAAACGTATGGAAGCTTCGGGATTATCGTCGTGCTCGTGTAAAGCCTCTAGGTTATCATGAATGGCCGCCAGCCAAGGCATCATTTTATCTTCCTCAGTTCCCGGCAAGAATCCGATATCTTCCGCTACTGGCGGAGTAGATCGCGTTACAACAATCTTTGAATATCGTTTTTGCTCGACAACTAACTCGAGCGCACAAGCTAATGAAAGGATTGTTTTCCCTGAACCCGCTGCACCAATTAGTAAATTCAAATCCAGGACCGGATCCAATAGTGCGTGCATCGCCATACCCTGATACACGTTTAAAGGTTGGATACCCCAAGCTTCAACATCCTCCAGCCGTTGCCGCCCTATGTCCAATAAAACAACAGATTCGTCTTCAATCTGACTAATCCTCGCCGCAAACTCATCAGTTGAGTCAATCACATACTGATTTACGTGAATTTCGCCAATAAATATGGCCTTGGGAACACGATGGAAAGTTTTTGACCCCTCGTTCCAAGTATTAACATCAGAGACTAATTTCCAAAATTCAGTATCAAATTCGAGATGTCCTGAGGGTAATAAGTCAACATCGCTGACTAGCTGATCACGGCGATAATCCTCAACGCGGTTCAATCCCGCGCCAAGCGCCTTCAAGCGCATATTGATATCTTTTGTGACTAAGATAATTTCCTTCGATTGGTCAACATTTTGAATTTCAAGCGCACAGTTGATAATTCGGTTGTCATTAGATTCGATGTCGTCAAGTCTACCTTCTGACTCATCAGCTAATGGGGAGCGATGAATTGCTAAGGTTCCTAACTGTGTCCCGCTGTCTCCCTTCAAAGCAATAGGTATTTCAACACCTTTCGCAATCGCCTCAGATGTCGACTGCCCAAGAACTTCATCAATCATTCGAATCGCTGACCGCGCCTCGGCAGCAACATTCTTCTTTCGATCCTTAATATCATCCAACTCTTCGAGAACCGTCATCGGAATGACCACTGCATGTTCGTGGAAGTTAAATACGCTCATTGGGTCATGCAAAAGGACATTGGTATCAAGGACAAACGTTTTCTTACTCATTTAAAGGAAAGCCTCAGGCAAATCTTCGATAGCGCTGGTGTCGCGACAGAGAACATTTAAATCTCCTGTCAGCGACATTATATTTCAACGTATGATTGAATCTTGAACAAGGGGTAGAAATGAAATGCTCAACTGTTACATTCCTTAGTATCAGCCTATTCTGTTTCGGATTAACAGGCTGCGTGTCAGGACTACAAGGCAGTAGCTACTCACGCTCAGAAGCGCGTAAGGTACAAGAAGTAGAATTTGGTGCAATTCTAAGCACCAAACCTGTTGTTATCGAGGGTCGACGCACTGACTGGGGAGAATTGTCTGGCGTTATCATAGGCGGAATAGCAGGCTCGTCGGTAGGAGAAGGAAAAGGCCAAGAGATTGCTACAACGTTGGGCGCTATCGGTGGTGCCGTTGTCGCGAGCGTAGCTGAAGAGAAAGCAACGCGCGCCCAAGGGCTTGAACTCACGGTAAAGATGGATTCAGGCAAGATATTATCAATCGTTCAGGAGGTTGATGACATCAATCAATTTCAAAAGGGACAGCGCGTCCGCGTCCTCATGCAAGGTACGCTCGCTCGAGTGTCACCGGAATAAAGCGCTAAGAGCACCGTTTAGGTCAGGATATTCAAAGTGAAACCCTTGGTCGATTGCGCGGTGTGGCTTCACCGATTGCCCTTTAAGCAAAAGATCAGCGAGCTCACCTAAGACCATGCGCATGGGAGCTGCAGGAACTCGTAATAAAGTTGGCCGGTTCAAAACTCGACCGAGGGTTTTTGTAAACTCTAGATTGCTTACAGGCTCAGGGCTAGTTGCGTTATACGGCCCCGGTTCCGGGGTAGTCGATAATAGCCAACGGATCATGGCAACAAGATCATCTCGATGAATCCAAGAGAGCATTTGATCACCCCGCCCTAAAGGCCCACCAACGCCTAGTTTGAAGGGTATCTCGAGCCGCCCGAGAAACCCACCAGGCCGTCCAAGAACGACTCCTATTCGTATCGTGTAGATCTGTGTCTGATCTTTTTCTAATTCGGAGATAGACGCTTCCCAATCCGCACACAACCGGGCAGCAAAATCTGAGCCCGACGAATCTGTTTCTGTCACATCACATACCTGTAGCCCATAATATCCGACAGCACTCCCTGAAACCACAACGGAGGGTTCACCATCTAACTGATTCAACCGGCTTACCAATGCCTTCGTAACATCTATCCGTGACGCACGTAAGATTTGTTTTCTGCGATCAGTCCAACGCGAGTCGGCGATTCCCTCACCTGACAAATTAATGACGTATTCAGGCATAGATTCCAATTGCTCAAAATTAGTAATCCATTGGATGGAGGCATTCAAGTTCCGGTATTTTTTCAAAGCATTACGAGGGTCACGGGTTAAACAGATCAACGAATATCTATCATTAACGAGCGCAGGCAACAGTGCATCCCCGATAAATCCAGTCACTCCTGTTAAGAGAATTTGTGCCATATTTGCCCTCCCCATTGCGACCGTCGTTTGGTTTCGTCACACTGCTAGTGTTTGGGCGAAGAGGTGCATGTGCAAGGCGTCAATCACATAAGAACAACTCTCGTAATAGCACTTTGTGTGAGTCTTGGAATTAATACCCATGCTGTCGCCGGCTCTTTCAGCAGAGCTTGGGTGACTGTTGAACGCTCTGGAAAGATCAGTAAAGCCATAAAAAAAGAATGGCAAGACTCTCCACTCTTTCCCGAACTTATCGCAGAATCAACAGAAAAACGTCTCGGATCGATTTCAGCTCACGATCTCGACAAACTGATGACAAAATATCCAGACAGTGCAGCTATCTCCAATCTGCGCTGGCGTAAGCTATTTCGTTTAGGGCGCGCTAATTGGCATCAGGACTTCCTATTCCTCTTCCAGCAAACTGACAACACTGAATTAAACTGCTACAAGCTCGAAGCACGGTATCGCTTGAAACAAGAGACCGAAACTGATCATCGAGAGGCACTCCGTCTATGGACACACGGGAAAAGTCAGCCCAAAGCTTGCGATACGCTGTTTTCTATTATCAGTAAAAGAGGTCTAATCACTAAGGAAGCCCGACTTCGTAGAATTGATAATGCTCTGGAAAATGGACAACTGCGGCTAGCCCGCTGGCTTGCCAAACCCCTCGATCGCTCAGCAAAAGAACACATTAATGCTTGGGTTCAGGCTCGTAGGCAGCCCGCAAAATTTTTAACAAAGAAAGCGGGAGAATTTCCTAAGTGGGTTGATATGGCCGCATCGCGATTGGCGAGTCGTAATCCAGACCAATTACTTTTATTAATTAAAGATCGAAAAATCCCAGACGCGGTGCGCGAAAAAGCGATTCTCGGAGCTGCCCGGACTCTTGCGATAAAGCTCGACCCAGCAGCTTCGCCGCTCCTTAACATGGAACTTCCGTCCCATCCAATTTTAAACCATTGGCGTGTTCGATATTTCATCCATTATCAGAAATGGCCAGAAGTCCTTAATGCCATAGCCAGATTATCGTCAGAAGAACAAAGAGAAATCGAATGGAATTATTGGACATCGCGTTCTCTAGCCATGACCGGTAGCTCAGATCTTGCTTTTGCAGGTTTTCAAAAAATTGCCAAATCAAACTCGTGGTATGGTTTTCTGGCGGCTGACTACTTAGACATACCCTACGATTTAAGCGCCAAATCTCAACGTCCAGCTGATAGCTTGGTTACTGACGTTGATAGACGCACCGATGTAATAGTTGCACGCCTATTATTTGAGGAAGGACTGACTGTTATGGCAAGGCGACAGTGGGACTTCGTAATCGGTCGGTTAACTGAAGAAGAACAAAAAGCAGCTGCAATCCTAGCGAATCGCTGGAAGTGGCACTCGAGGTCTGCGGTCACGGCTCATCAATCGGGCCTTACAGACGATTACGAACTCAGATACCCTTTGGCTTTTGAAAAGCCTTTGAGAACCGCGGCTGAGCGTCACAAGATACCTCTGTCTTGGTTATCAGGACTTATGCGTTCGGAAAGTCTCTTCATGCACGATATTCGCAGTCCGGCAGGCGCACTCGGATTAATGCAAGTAATGCCGAGAACAGGACGACAAACTGCAAAGCACTTAAATTTAAAATGGAAAGGCAATCGCACACTTATCAACCCTTCCACCAACATTCGTATCGGTAGCTATTACCTCGCCAAACAACTCAATCAATTCGGACATCCAGCTTTGGCGACAGCCGCATACAATGCCGGGCCTCACAGAGTCAAAAAATGGATGCCGGAATCAACTATGCCACTCGATGTATGGGTTGCTTCGATCCCTTTCACAGAAACGCGAAACTATGTTCAGCGGGTATTGACCGCACAAGTTATCTATGAGTGGCGCTATAATAATGCAATCAGGCGTTTGGATTCAGTTGCTGCGCCGCAAATTACCAAGAAAAAATAAACTGTGGGCCTGTGATAAGAAAGCGTTATTCTTTTGATGGGTTGTAGATTTCATAAAAAGGGCTCTCTATGTCCAATACGAAAAGATCAGCATCTTTTGAGGAAAAACTCGCCGAGCTCGAGGCCTTAGTTAGACAAATAGAACAGGGTTCAATGCCCTTGGATAAGTCGCTAGAGGCCTTTGAGGAGGGAGTCAAGCTTGCCAAAGAGTGCCACTCTATCTTGGATACTGCTTCCCAGAAAGTAACCGAAATAAAACAATCGGGCGAAGAAGCGCCTTTTGATCCAGAGACTTAATCGATTTGGATCAGGATTGGCTCGAACAGGTCCGGATTCGGATTGACCAAGCGCTAGACCAAACGCTAGGGAATCATCTTGGAGAATCGAATCTCCTTGATGCCGCTCGATACAGTGTGCTCCGGGGTGGTAAACGGTTACGGCCTGCATTGGTTTATGCCGCCGCAGACGCAGTGGGCGCGACACTTGATTCCGCTGACGCTGCCGCAATCTCGGTGGAGCTACTTCATGCTTATTCGCTTATCCATGACGATCTGCCGGCAATGGATGACGATACGTTACGACGCGGTCACCCAACTACCCACATTGCTTACGACGAGGCTACCGCTATTCTTGCTGGGGACGCGTTACAGGCACTTGCGTTCTCAATCCTCGGGCAAGAAGATATCCGAACAGATGCTATGCGTGTCAAACAATTGCGATTACTCGGTGAAGCTGCAGGGTTCAAAGGCATGGCTCTTGGGCAGGCGATGGACCTAGAGTCCGAAGGTAAGATGCTATCGATCGGTCAACTGAAAATAATGCACACACAAAAAACAGGGGCTCTTATCACGGCCAGCATTCTGATGGGTGCGGTTTGTGGTAATCCCAATAAACTTGAATGGGAAGCACTCAAAGAAGCTGGCGAGGCAATTGGGCTAGCCTTCCAAATTCAGGACGATATATTAGACGAAATAGCGTCCACTGAAACACTCGGAAAAACACAAGGGCGAGATCAAGTTCTTGGTAAATCAACGTTCCCGAGCCTTTTGGGTCTTTCTGCGAGCAAAAAAGAAGCATGTGCATTGATGAAAATTGCCAATAAGGCCCTTGAGCGGGTTAATGGAGACACTAACATATTAGGGATGTTGGTGCGGTTGAGCGTGGAGCGCACGAGTTAATGGCTTCTATGAAACTTTTTCATGCCATTCCGGACAAATATCCGGACATTCCTATGTTGGAGAGCGTTAACTCGCCTCATGATTTGCGATCACTCGCCCACAACCAACTGCGCAAAGTAGCCGACGAATTAAGGGAATACCTCCTTTACTCGGCCGGTATTTCCGGAGGACATTTTGGGGCGGGACTTGGGGTAATTGAGCTGACAGTGGCACTGCACTTCTGTTTCGATACTCCATTTGACCAACTGGTTTGGGACGTAGGTCATCAAGCTTACCCACACAAGATTCTGACAGGCCGACGTAATGAGCTTTCAACGATCCGAAAGGAAGGTGGTCTGGCGGCTTTTCCAGATCGCAAAGAGAGTCCCTACGACGCCTTTGGTGTAGGGCACTCGAGCACATCAATTAGTGCCGCCCTCGGCATGGCGCTAGATGCCAGATTCAATCGATCCCATCGCCGACACGTTGCGATCATTGGTGACGGCGCACTTACTGCTGGTCTTGCCTATGAAGCTCTAAACCATGCAGCAAGCGAAAAGGCCAACATACTCGTGATTTTAAATGATAACGATATGTCAATCTCAAAGAATGTTGGCGGTATACGCAACTATCTTGCGAAACTCCTTTCTTCGAAGGCATATACTAGGAGTCGAGATGAGGCACGTAAGTTATTAGAACCGCTACCCCCGCTGGCTCAATTTGCAAAAAAAACAGAAGAACATTTAAAGGGGATGGTCAGCCCGGCAACACTCTTTGAAGAAATTGGCTTTAACTATATTGGCCCAATAGACGGGCATGATTTACCGGGTCTTGTTAGCACACTTCAAAACATGAAAGATCTTTCTGGCCCTCAATTTCTTCATGTGGTCACCCAGAAAGGATGTGGTTTTGTCCCTGCTGAAGATGATCCAATTAAGTATCATGCGATTGGTAAACTCAAAGCAAAGGCCGATTCGAATTCAACTCCGAAACCAACTTATTCCAACATTTTTGGGCATTGGTTATGTGATATGGCCAAACAGGATTCACGTCTTGTTGGAGTGACACCCGCTATGCGTGAAGGGTCTGACCTAATCGAATTTTCAAAACTTTTTCCTGACAGATACTATGATGTTGCAATAGCTGAACAACATGCGGTTTGTTTGGCAGCTGGTTTTGCGACTCAAAACTCAAAACCTGTTGTCGCGATTTATTCAACATTTCTGCAGCGTGCATACGACCAAGTAATCCATGATGTATGTGTACAGGGACTAGATGTGACTTTTGCAATTGACCGCGCAGGTTTAGTTGGTGAAGACGGGGCCACACATGCTGGTGTCTATGATTATGCATTCTTGCGAACACTTCCGAATATAATCATCGCGGCGCCGTCAAGTGAGAGGGAATGTCGTCTACTTCTGACTACTTGTTATCAGCACTCAGGGCCTGCTGCAGTTCGCTATCCTCGTGGTCAAGGCCCCGGGGAAATCCCAGACAGCGCTCTCAATATGGTTGACATAGGCCAATCAAAAATGCGCCGGGAAGGTCAATCCGGTATCGTGATTTTAGGATTCGGCTCTAGGGTTTTTGCCGCCCTCACGGTCGCAGAGCGACTAGATACGACTTTAATCGATATGCGCTGGATCAAACCACTAGACGAGAAATTATTACGACAGATTTCCGAAGCCAAATTGATCGTGACTGTTGAGGAACACCAAAGGATGGGTGGTGCTGGATCAGCGGTCGGTGAGTTTTATGCAGATGCAAGTCTCGGCGTCAATCTGCTGACTCTAGG
>PBZM01000056.1 GCA_002731015.1 Gammaproteobacteria bacterium | reverse complement strand
CTCAACCAAGAGAGATATCGGATTAGCTTCATAAATGAGCCGCAAACGTCCGTTCTCATATTTCGGTCGACGATCACAAGGATAAAGAAAAATCCCACCACGGTTAAAAATGCGAGCGGCGTCGGCGACCAATGACGCGGTCCAGCGCATATTAAAATCTCTATCTCTAGGCCCATCTGCGCCAAGAAGCATATCATTCACGTAACGTTGAAAAGGAGCGAACCAATGACGAGCATTGGAGGCGTTGATCGCGTACTCCGATGTCTCGGCCGGAATTTTAATGCCTGATTCAACCAGAATAAAAAGCCCGGTCGCGGGATCCAGCCGATAGAAATCTGTTCCTTCCCCTGTAGAGAGATACAACGTGGTCTGCGGTCCATACACGAAGAATGCAGCCGCCAGTTGCTGATCTCCCCGCTGCATGGCTGCTTTCTCAAGATCACCACCGGGGTTCGGTAGTACTGAGATAATCGTACCAATCGATACATTGACACCAATATTAGATGATCCATCCAGCGGATCAATGGCCACAACCAGAGGAGCGTCCCGATCAAGAATGAGAGCGCTCTCTCGCTCTTCGCTACAATAGGCAGCTACCAAACCAGTTTCCTTAACCGCCTCGAGAAATTGGGCATCAGCCATTACATCAAGGGCTTTCTGAGGATCACCATCGGCGTTCAGAGCACCTACAGCATCACCGAGTCCACCTCCGCGAGAAATCAGTCGACTCAAATCAGCAGCCTTGACGGCCAACGCATTAAACAGATCAGACAAGCCAGACTGTTGCGATCGACCGTTCTCCAAGGACCGTAACCGCGCGTCCAAGGAAATCATGTATCGTTCCGTCTCGTCATACATTTACTCTCTCAACAAAATCGGTCGTCTCTCTAAGGATCACAGCACTCGGATAAACCCATCAAATCAAGACTATGAAAACACAGGTAGTATGACCCAACACGCTACTGTATTGCATCTTCAAAAATTTTCATCGCTTTTATTCAACGGCAGCTTTGCAGGAACCAGTAAAAAACCAATTTTTACTTACTCGCGAGCGTTCCTTGAATAGTGCATACCTTGGAATTCAGTCTGTTAACGATACTGATGGTGCACCAGTGTTTCCAAGCTGACGTGATCGAGGATCTTCTCTTGGGTACTCTCCAAAATCACAGGCGCCACAACGCCCGCTTGCACGGCTTCAACCCAACGAAGAGCACAAACACACCACCTATCGCCAGGTCTCAGACCCGGAAACTGATACTCGGTCCGGGGAGTTATCAGGTCATTCCCTCGTTCTAACGAAAACTCAAGAAACTCCGATGTCATCACTACACAAACCACGTGGCTGCCACGATCTGACTCGTCAGTCTTGCAGCATCCATCTCGAAAGTAGCCAGTCAACGGATCCGTCGAACAAGGCTTCAAGGGCTCACCTAGCACGTTATTTTGATTCTGATATCCCATAGGCGGAGATTTTGGGTTCCTTTGTATAAAACCCCTGAATTTTGTCCGGGGCTTTTACGAGCGAAAACTAACTAATCTGCGCCAGTAACTGGTCAAGACTCGTCTTCGCGTCGCCATAAAACATCCGAGTATTCTCTTTGTAGAACAGCGGATTCTCGATACCGGAGTAACCAGTACCTTGGCCCCGCTTGCATACGATAACGTGCTTTGCATTCCAGACCTCAAGCACCGGCATACCCGCGATTGGTGAATTAGGATCCTCCTGCGCTGCCGGATTCACGATATCGTTTGAACCAATAACGATCACTACGTCTGTCGAAGCAAAGTCATCATTTATTTCATCCATCTCGAGGACAATGTCATATGGGACCTTTGCTTCCGCGAGTAACACGTTCATATGACCGGGTAACCGGCCTGCGACAGGGTGAATAGCAAATCGAACTTCTTTACCCCGCGAGCGCAAACGTCGCGTCAGTTCGCTCACCGATTGTTGGGCTTGAGCAACGGCCATGCCGTAACCGGGGACAATGATTACAGTGTCGGCGTCATCGAGTGCAGCCCCTACACCGTCAACATCGATCGCGATCTGTTCACCTTCAATTTCCATCGCGGGCCCGGACGCGTCTCCGAACCCTCCCAGTATCACCGCTAGGAAGTGGCGGTTCATGGCTCTACACATGATATAGGAGAGGATTGCACCGGAAGAACCGACCAACGCGCCCGTAACAATCAGCAGATCGTTTCCGAGTAAAAAACCAGTGGCCGCAGCGGCCCATCCAGAATACGAGTTTAGCATCGAGACTACCACAGGCATGTCGGCCCCACCGATCGCCAAAACGAGATGAGCACCGATTATCAAGGCCAATATGGTCATCAGGTAGAGGGTCCAAGACCCAGCGTGGTTCATGTAGATGACCATCAAGACCAATGAGCCCCCTACCATAAAGATATTCCAAAGGTGTCGACCCGGGAGGATAAGCGCCTTACCGCTCAGCTTTCCGGCGAGCTTACCGTACGCCACGATTGAGCCCGTGAATGTTATGGCTCCTATAAAGACGCCGAGGAATACCTCTATCTCGTGTATAACCCGGTGGGCGTTAGTCACAAAATCAGGAGGATCCAAATCTGAATTGATACCAATAAAAACAGCAGCCAAGCCGACAAACGAGTGCAGGGCTGCGACCAATTGAGGCATTCCCGTCATTTCGACTCGTAAAGCAACAATGGCGCCGATCAGAGTGCCTGTAACGACTGCGCCTATCAGTAGCGCACTCACACTGACACTTGAATCGGCTATGGTGGCTACCACCGCGATGGCCATACCTACGATCCCATACCAGACCGCGCGTTTGGCTTTTTCCTGGTTCGAGAGACCACCTAGGGCGAGAATAAATAATACGGCCGCGGAAAGGTAGGCGGCTGTTTGAAGTCCGAGTGTCATTCTTGATCCTCCCGCCTATGACTTCTTAAACATCTGAAGCATACGTCGTGTCACCATAAAGCCTCCGACAATATTAATAGTCGCAATCAAGACCGAGACACCAGCCAAAAGCTGGACAAGCGAGTTCTCTACGTCGAGCTGTAAAAGAGCACCGACGATAATGATCCCAGAGATCGCGTTCGTGATAGCCATCAGCGGTGTGTGCAACGAATGGGACACTCCCCATATCACTTGGAACCCCACGAAAACAGCCAATACGAACACGATAAAATGTTGCATGAAATCCGCGGGTGCATAGATACCTATCAATCCCATCAGGATCGCCCCAGCCAATAGCAGTTGGGTCTGCTGACGGCCCGCTTTTGCCATTGTTGCGGCCTGCTCTTCTGCCTTCGCTTCGGGTGTCTTCTCAGGTGTCTTCGGGGCGGTATTTGAGGCAATCGCTTGTACCTTTAGTGGCGGCGGCGGGTAGGTGATCTCTCCTGAAAATGTCACCGTCGACGAACGAATGACGTCGTCCTCCATGTCATGCACAATCTCACCGTCTTTATTCGGAGTCAGGTCTGTGATCATGTGACGAATGTTTGTCGCGTAAAGCATCGAAGCCTGAGCCGCCATTCGGCTTGGGAAATCACTGTAACCGATTATCGTGACGCCATTGTCGGTTACGGTTTTTTCATCGGCCACGGTCAGCTTGCAGTTGCCGCCTTTTTCTGCTGCCAAGTCCACGATCACCGATCCCGGCTTCATCGCAGCGACCATCTCGCTGGTCCATAATTCAGGCGCCTCTCGGTTTGGAATTAGGGCCGTAGTAATTACGATATCGATCTCAGGTGCCTGCTCGAGGAATAGCGCTAGCTGCTTCTCGCGGAATTCAGGACTCGAAGGGGCCGCATAGCCGCCCGTCGACGCGCCGTCCTGATTATCCTCAAAATCGAGAAAAAGGAACTCAGCACCCATGGACTCAATTTGCTCAGCGACCTCCGGTCGAACATCGAACGCCCGGACAATAGCGCCTAGCGATTGCGCAGTACCGATAGCGGCGAGTCCGGCAACACCGGCACCGATCACCAGAACTTTTGCCGGGGGGACCTTACCTGCCGCCGTGACCTGCCCCGTAAAGAAACGCCCGAAGTTGGTACCCGCTTCGATTACCGCTCGGTACCCTGCGATATTGGCCATCGACGACAGTGCGTCCATCTTCTGGGCTCTCGAGATACGCGGAACCATTTCCATTGCGATGACATTCGCTTCACGCGCTTTAGCAAGTTCGATTAGTGGCTGATTACCAGCAGGGTCGAAGAAACCAACCAGCGTCTGACCCTTCTTCATTCGCTCAACTTCGACGTCTAAAGGTGGACGTACCTTAACGACCACATCAACCGAGTCAAACAGTTTTTCGGCGGAATCGACGACCGCTACGCCAACCGTTTGGTAATCAGTATCAGAAAAGCGAGCGAGTGCCCCGGCCCCACTCTCAATGAAACACTCATGGCCGAGTTTCTGTAATTGTGCGGCTGATTCGGGCGTCATGGCAACGCGCGCCTCTCCAGGCATTACCTCTTTCGGGGATCCGATTCGCATCAACTGACTCCCTGTCGTCGTTCATGAAATTTTACTGGCGGAGACGGAGGGATTCGAACCCTCGATAGGGCTACAAACCCTATACTCCCTTAGCAGGGGAGCGCCTTCAGCCACTCGGCCACATCTCCGGAGCGACGCGATTCTAACACGTCTTTTTGCTTTGTTAAGATTTATGGCTTCCCGATCAGCAATCAAGTCTCATGCGCCTGGCAGTGAATGAATTGGTTATAGAAAAAAGTCACCAAAGATGTGGGAAACGAGAATTAGTTCGAAGTGTTGCGGACCAGTACATGACTCTCAATGCCTCGGATAAATGTTTGATCATCGTCATCTCCTGGGGATATCCGAGATAGAAAAAGCCACGAAAAAATAGATCATTTATGGGACTGAAACGGCCTGAACCTTGCAATCTGATTGATCAAGGGTAGACCCGTCCGAGATGTAATTTTTCTGTTTTTAGTGTCAGCTCTGAATATGGCAGAACGCGCGAAACGAGTTAACTGCCGGTAGGCTGCGGTGAAGGGTCCGGTTAATAAATGAGAAAGCGTTTGCTTCGTGCGGTCACAGTTGAAATCACCTGAGAGACCGTAAGTCAGCCGGCGGCCTTGCGAGAAGTGATGCGTCCCGTGCATTAAATCCCAACAAGCGAAGGCTACCCCAAAATTTTTATCGAAATGTTCCTCGCTGACCGAATGATGCAATTGATGTTGCGCAGGAGACACGAGCCAGTGCTCGAGCCACCGCGGGTACCGCAGTGGTATGTGGGAATGTCTTAAATTCGATCCCACCGCGTGGAACAAAACACTCAAGAAATTCGCTCCCAAAATCGTGAGTAGATTCAAATTGGAGCCAATGACAGCGAATGCTATCCCGACGATAGTACCCTGAACTAATGCGCCACGAATCGAAAAGACTATCGCCTCCAGCGGGTGTGTGCGGAAAACAGTCAACGGGGTCAGGGTGGTAGCGGAGTGGTGTACTTTATGAAACTCCCAAAGGATCGGGATACGGTGCAATGCTCGGTGGGTCCAATAACGACTGTAATCGTCCACGACAAATAAGGTCACGGTAAATATCAGTGCATAAGCATACCCAGGCAATATGACTGCCGGAGTTGCCGAAAACCAACCTGTGTCCATCAGAAGAAAATAGACACCAAGACCGACGGTGCTTTTAGAAACGACCTGAGTGACTATGCCCCCAAAGAGCACCCGGTTGAAAAGGAGCAGTTTTATGTCTGCGAAAGACGATTCAGACAGCCACACCTTTCTTGAAAACAGAGAACCCATAAGCAGCTGTAGTGAAAAACTGCCCGGATACTTGAGCCGAAGAACCAAAGCTGCCAGTACCGAGGCTACTAAGAGGTAGCCAACGAAAATGCGCTTCTGTGGGTTCCAGAGATCCGACAGAAGCGCAAGAACGGGGTCTATAACTATATCCAATTAAACCCCTAGACGGTTAGTCGTTTTCGACATACCCGGAATCACCAAGGGCCTTGGTGACCGCTGCAATCTCAGATAACTTGTTATTCTTCTTAGCTAAGAGATTGAAGTTATCGTCCAGTAACTTCTGCAGCTTTAGCATGTGCAACGCAAATCCATCCATCCCTTTGAGTTGATAGCTATACTTTTGGTTGAACGTAAAGCCACTTATCTGACGACCGTCCAATGTCACAGGGCCGTAGCCGGTTAGATTGTTAATCTGTTCCCCAATCTTACCTAGATCCTTTCGTCCCGACTGGAGGGCCAGTGCGAAACCCTTCAACTCGCCGTAATGTTTGGCGTAGGTACGATACATCTTCGTTGTGTCGCCGTTCGCCTCCATAATTGTCTTAAGCTTCTCGATGTCCTTGTAGACCGAGCCCGCGTACTTGAAGGTAGCCTCCGCAATCACGCGCTCCCAGTTGTCGCATATCGTGGCGGCGAAGTTTCTTAACTCCGAGCGCTGGGAATCGGTCAGGGCCTTCCCGTCTGCCGCAGTAATAAGCTTGCGACCGTCGATGAACGCCTGTGTGACAGTGTGCAGATATTTCGTCTTCCCACTCTTGTCGGCGTCGGCTGCGTAATAGGCGTGTGCAAAAGTCATCTCACTCTTGAGGTCGACGCTACCGTTGCCATTCGCATCCGCCACGTTCAGGCCCTTGCCTTTCGCGATGTTATAAGTCGATTTAGGGGTCAGACTCATCGCGTGCGCCGGGGCGCCCCAATACCCGAAAGCCTCGTCCCAAGAATGCTCCTTACCGGTGTAGTAGGCGCCCTTCTTATAAGGTTTGTTATTCGGCTTATTGTCTGCGTTGAGTTTCTCGTCAAGGTAGCCGTCGCACGCTTGATTATAGAATACGGCGCCCATCAGAAACTTAGAAACCAGTTGGGTATAGTCCATACCGGACTTAGCGTCAAAACCTTTGTTTGATTTTGCGGCCTTATCCAGCCAGAGCTCTACCATTTCTGGACCGGTCATTCCGCCGGGCCATCCCGACACAACTCTGTTCACCGTTTTTTTATTTAGATTCTTCCCACCCGAGATCTTATTGATATCGGTCTCCGTGACCGGAAACCCGTCCTTAGTCTTGGGATCCAGAGCTATGAGCTCGCCTTTCTGTCCGGCCCAAAACTTTTGCATCTCACCACGCGACATTCCGCTAGAGATTGATTTCTTCAGGCTGTTGTGTAGCACGTGTCTTGCTACTTGGCCAGTGTAGGCGACCGAATTTTTCTTATCGCCAGAATACCCTTTTAACGTAATCGGGTATGGCCCATAAGATTCAGCTTGACTGGCTGACACACCCAGCGCGAGGACGGTCCCTACCACGACTGAAAGGGTAACTTTTCTGTCCATTTCTTTGCTCCTGTATTTACGACTCTCAGAAAACGAGTACCACACAATAGCAAAACATGTTAATAATGCAAATCATTAGCATTAAGGTTAACAGCTCATGGATAAATAATGATCGATATGGTTAATATCGCTATCCTCAAAGTTAACTACTTACGACCCGCGACTGTTCTGGGGTGATCAATGATCGATGTGCTGAATATCGCTATCCTCAAGGCCAACCGCTTACGGCCAACGACCGTGCGGCTGGCAGTCCTCTCAGTGATATCGGGCTATGAGGAAGGAACTCATTTTTCAATTGAAAAGATCTGTGACGACCTGAGCAGTAGTGGCGTCAGGAAAAGCGTGGGGTCTGTTTATCGGACCCTCAAGGAATTCGAAGACACAGGCATAGTGATTCGACACCAGTTCGATTCTGTCGGAACCGTCTACGAGTCGAATACCCAGGACCACGATCACACGGTATGCGTAGGCTGTGGAAAAATAAAAGAATTTTATAAAACAGAATTCGATGCATTGCGCAAGGAGGTCGTTTCTGAGTCGAAAGGACGTCTTATCAAGCACACTCAGACTTTGTATGTGGTGTGTGAAGATTGTTTATAGTCTGTATCGCCAAAACCTGACTACTATTTTGAGAATGCTCGCCGAACTCGGCAAATAATCTTTCGCACTCTCTCTTCGCCCTGAAAGTGCACTGGCCACACTCGGCACAGAGGCCTGTGGCTTTAGAGATTTCATTAAAGTTACTGCATCCTGATTGAATCAATTCAATCACCTTGTTTTCCGAAACAGCACTACATATGCATAGATACATTTGCCTCCTCCTGAGACGCAAATGATTATCATTTAGTAGCTACTGTTTCAAGCAATTATTTTTGCTAATCGTGGATTTGCGATTGCAAGTAGTTCTCTTGTCCTATTTCACTAATTAACGTCTGCTGGGTTTCGTACCAGTCGATTGCAGACTCACTGGCACCAAGCAGACCCTCCAAGAGATCACGAGTGACGTAATCCTCTGCTGTCTCGGCGAGCGCAATTCCGGCCTGTAGTCTTGGTCGGGCCACCCCCACCTCGTAACTTAAGTCTGAGCCCAGACACTCCGGTACGTTTTCACCAATATTTAAATCCCCGAGATTCTGTAAATTTGGCAACCCCTCTAGAAAAAGAACTCTTTCGATGACTTTATCTGCCTCCTTCATGACGCGAATCGACTGACGGTACTCCTGTTGGTTAAGTTTTTCGAACCCCCAATTTTTGAACATCCTGGCGTGGAGAAAGTACTGATTTATCGCGGTCAGTTCGTTTTTCAATACACCGTTGAGACACT
>PBZM01000055.1 GCA_002731015.1 Gammaproteobacteria bacterium | reverse complement strand
TTGCGCTGGGTTATCGTCCCACAACACGATGTCTACGCGCTCACCATTCAATTCATTGGAGACGGCTTGCACTCGGGCGCCACGCATGCCAACGCACGCACCTACCGGATCAATCCGTCCATCGTTTGTCTTCACAGCAATCTTCGCCCGCATTCCCGGATCACGGGCCGCACCACGGATTTCAATTGTTTCTTCAGCTATCTCTGGTACTTCGATCTTAAACAATTCAATTAAGAACTCAGATGATGTACGCGATAAGATCAATTGTGGACCTCGACCCTCCGCACGAATCTCTTGTAGGATCGCGCGAATACGGTCGTTTACCCGAAAAATTTCACGCCCAATCAAGAACTCACGTGGCAACAAAGCCTCGGCAGATCCACCCAAATCCACTATCACAGAGTCACGTGTCACTTTTTTCACGGTGCCGTTGATTAGGCTCAATAAACGGCTCTCGTAATCAGCAACAACTTTTTCACGCTCAGCTTCTCGCACCTTCTGCACAATTACTTGCTTTGCAGTTTGGGCTTCGATACGGCCAAATGAAGCAGATTCAACTTCAATCTCGTATTCATCGCCTATTTTTAGGCCTGGGTCGATTTCAGCTGCTTCTTCTGTTGTAAATTCGGAACCCAATATTGCTAAATGATCATCAGGAACGACTACCCAGCGCCGAAAAGTTTCATACTCTCCAGTCGCTCTATCAATCGCAACACGAATATCTGCTTCCTCATCTTCGTAACGCTTTCTAGTCGCTGTCGCCAACGCCTGCTCTATTGCTTCGAACACGATACCTTTAGGAATGCCCTTTTCATTCGAAAACAGCTCCACCACCTGAAGAATATCCTTACTTCCCATCTTTACGTCCGCCTACCTGTTCGCCATCAGTCTCCACTAATTGACCTCGTTCAATTTGCTCTGACGGAAATTCATATTCGATTCCGCCCTGCTGTAAAAGCACAGTTTGATCCCCAACTCCTGCTATCACGCCCGAGTAATTCTTCCTTCCCTCAAAAGGAATCTTCAATTTCACTTTGGCTTGATGACCCACAAATAGCTCAAAATGCTCTAACCGATAAAGGGTGCGTTCAATACCGGGCGAAGACACCTCGAGTGTATAACGCTCTAGCAAAGGATCGTGCACGTCGAGAATACGCGAGACTTGCTTACTGACTACCTCGCAATCCTCCACGGTTACCGGGCGTTCAGAATGATCAACCACCAAACGAAGGGTCGTCCGGTTGGCTCGACCAACGATCTCAATGGCCCACAGAACCAAACCCAGCGAGACCACACTAGGCTCCAGAAGCTCTGTTAACTGCTGTTGCTTCAGTGTCATTCTCAACCGCCAAAAACGAAAAAACCCCAAATGGGGTTCACGGCCTGCGTATCCTTCTTCACTGCCCCTGGCGAGACGCAACTTCTACCAAGACCCCCTCTTTTGAAGACGCGCCATTATGCAGGAGGGATCTCTCTAAATCAATCCTAGACTCGTATTTGTGCGATCGACCCTTATTTGTGGGATCAACCGTACACAGCTCTTCCGGGGACCAAAGTATGTAAAAATCCTAACAGCTTCTTAGTCAGCCAGTTTTATTAATCAATGGTCGGATGTGGACGAAAGATCCACTCTTTTGCGCCACTCGAGCGCCGAAAGACAAGCAAAAGCGCACCATTCTTGAAGACCTAAAAACACAATCTACTGGTAGATCAAATCTTAAATATGATCCAGTCCCCACTCTTTGAAGAGTTGTTCACCATAAAGAGCGGTACGACAATTTTTAAATCTGTTTATCCTAAGAAATGTTCGTAGTCGCAGTAGAAGTTAAAGGGGCAACTCATTCACTCGAGAGCCGCTATAGTTGAGGCAGGTGCCTCGATTCAGATTAATAATTAGTTTGACACATCTAGAGCCTTTGCAGACTTTGCCGAAGAACTAGAAGTCCAATATACACATCGCGGTTTTTATGTCGATAACCCGCGGAACTAGTCCCGATGGTAGGGCTGACCATCCAACAACCCATAGTAACGGTTTGCGTTGTTTTAGAATGGTGCCGAAGGCCGGACTTGAACCGGCACGAGCTGCGCTCACTACCCCCTCAAGATAGCGTGTCTACCAATTCCACCACTTCGGCAAGGGGAGCGCAGATTAATAATCTGCGCTTCAAAAATCAAGAAATCAATCGACGGTTTTGGGAGCAACCGGCTCTTGTATCACTGATTCCAAACTCTCAGCTGGCAAATCAGGCAGACCAAAGGCTCCCGCAGCATCTGCCTTCTGCTTTGCAATCACAGCCAATGTCAGGCTCGTAATGAAAAATAGAGCGGATAGTCCCGCCGTCAGCTTAACCAGAAAACTTCCAGAACCCGCTGACCCGAATACCGTCTGGGACGCTCCACCGCCAAAAGAAGCGCCCGCATCTGCACCCTTACCTTGTTGGATAAGGACGAGTCCAATAACGGCGGCTCCCAATAAAACATGTACGCTTAACAATATCGTTTCCATTATTTCCGTTCCCATGCAGCAACTATTGCCGCGAATTTATCGGCGTTTAGCGAAGCACCACCAACAAGTGCACCGGAGACACCTCTAGCATTAAAGACATCATCTGCGGATTCAGGAGATACGCTACCCCCATATAGCACTGGAGTGTCATCCCTGTTTATCACCTCTCGGACCGTAGCGTGCATCTCTTCAATATCCTTTCGGGTAGCTGACAATCCAGTGCCGATCGCCCATACGGGCTCGTAAGCAATGACAATACCGCCCAAATCGATGCCAGCCGTCAGAAGAGGCTTTAACTGCCCCACAACCACATCAGACGCTTTACCCGATTCTCGTTGTTTTTTCGTTTCACCGACACAAAACACAGGAAACATACCGGTTCCCAGCACAGCAACAACGGTATTCAATAACTTTTCTGATGACTCCCCAAACCTAGCCCGACGCTCAGAATGGCCCAAAATGACCATCGAGCAGCCCGCATTACGAACCATATCTGCATTAATGGACCCTGTTTGAGCGCCAAACTTATCGCCCACACAGTCTTGTGCTCCAACCAAAATTGAGGAATGTTTGACAACCTCGGCAATAGCATCGATCCAAAGTGCTGGCGGACAAATGCCGATACGCGTCGAACTTGAACACCCCATGCCCATCACAGCTTTAGCTAGTGCGAGAGCGTCAGCACGCAGCGTGTTCATTTTCCAGTTCCCAATTATCATCTAAGTATCCTTGACTTTGGCGCCGGTACGTTAGCTGATTGAAACAGCTTTTTCCACCGATGACGCGATCTGCTCTGCAGCAGCCTTTACTTCGTTGGCCTCAATACCCTCGACCATCACGCGTATAACGGGCTCTGTACCACTTGGCCGAATTAACACGCGTCCGGAATCTCCTAAAGAGGTCTCTACAGCCTTCACCGCTTTTACTACGACCGGATGATGCAAGTGATCTGGTAACGCCCGCGGAACGTTGATGAGGAATTGTGGAAATTTATTCATTCCGTGCCGAGCCTCGCTTAGGGTCTGTCCAGAGATCCGTAATGCTTTTACTACCTGAAGCGCAGCGATCAATCCATCCCCAGTAGATATCAAGTCAGAGCAGATGATGTGCCCGGATGTTTCGCCGCCCAGAGTCCATTCATTCTGCTTCATAGCTTCAATCACATAACGATCACCCACTTTCGTTCGAACCAGCGGTATCTCCATAGCCGCTAGTCCTCTTTCAAGGCCCAAGTTGGTCATTAATGTTCCGACAACGCCGCCATCCATGTGACCTCTTCGATAACGGCACGCTGCGATAATGTAAAGAATTTCATCTCCATCGACCAAATCTCCTTGTTCGTCTACCAAAACTACCCGATCAGCGTCGCCATCCAGTGCGATTCCGAGGTGTGCTCGACTAGAAATTACAGCGTCAATCAAAGCATTTGGAGCAGTGGAGCCCACGCCCTTGTTAATATTTATTCCATCCGGCATCACCCCAATTGCCTCAACGTCAGCACCCAATTCTCGCAATACTTTCGGACCAACTTGGTAGGCTGCTCCATTTGCACAATCAATCGCAATTTTCAGTCCTGATAAATCTGTACCCAGATGTAAAGTATTTTTGCAGAATTCAATATATCTATCTGTTGCGTCATCCGCGCGTGAAACCCTGCCTAACAAGGGGCCATTGACTGTGGTGAGCGGCTGATCCAATAGACTCTCAATATCGTGCTCTACCTGATCTGGGAGTTTCATACCATTTTCGTCGAAAAATTTAATTCCATTATCTTCATAGCTGTTATGGCTCGCGCTGATTACGATCCCGCCAGCAGCTGAAAATGTACGCGTCAGATAGGCTGTAGCTGGTGTTGGCATCGGACCAAGCATCACGGGATCGACACCTGCAGCGATTAGTCCAGCCTCGAGTGCGGTTTCAAACATGTAACCCGACAACCGTGTATCTTTGCCGATCACAACTTTTGGCCGTCCTGTTGTTGTGCGATGAATAACCCTGCCAAACGCCCAGCCCAGCTTTAAAACGAATTCGGCCGTAATGCATCCCTCGCCAACGCGCCCTCTCACACCATCTGTCCCGAAATATTTACGATTCATCTATTGCATTCCCTGCATTAACGTTTGCATAACTATCATCGCGTCACGCGTCTCTGCCACGTCATGAACCCTTAGAATTGCCGCACCATGAGATGCAGCAATGGCTGCCGCCATAGCGCTGCCGATAATCCGTTGTTCAATGGGCCGCCCCGTGATTTCTCCAATCATAGTTTTCCGTGACACTCCTACGAGGACAGGGTATCCCGTTTGAATAAGTTGGGCCAAATCTTGGAAGAGTGCGACATTATGTTCGAGTGTTTTGCCAAATCCAAAGCCTGGATCTAATACCAACTGCTTGGCTGTAAAACCTGCAGCAAGACAAGCATCAACTCGACGCATGAGCCATGCATGAACATCGATCACTACGTCCTTGTATGATGGTTGGTCTTGCATGGTTTTGGCGGTGCCTTGCATGTGCATCAGACAGACCGGAAGTCCTGTCTCTAATGCTGCCTCCATCGCCCCAAGTCGTTGCAAAGATCGAACATCGTTAATAAGCCGGGCCCCGGCAGCGGCACTTTCGCGCATGACCTCTGGGGTTGAGGAATCAACTGATATCACGGCATCGAATCGCTCCCTGAGCGCCTCGATTACCGGGATCACACGATCTAATTCCTCAGAAATAGATATTGTTGATGCACCAGGACGAGAACTCTCGCCACCAACGTCTAGGATACTACTCCCTGCAGATAGGCACCCCTCAGCGTATTTCAGCACCCTGTCAAGTCGGGGTTCGCCCTTGTAGAATGTACCGCCATCAGAAAACGAATCAGGAGTTATATTCAGAATTGCCATTATCTGGGGTCCATCGAACCCCAGATCCTGCCAAGTGAGTCTTTGAGTCACGATTAGCTGGTGGGTGCCGCGCCACCCTTTGCGGATGTATCCGACTCTTGGCCAGCCCGAACTTCTCTCAAATCATCATTAGTATCAGGTGCACCACCTCGTGGCTCATCGTCATCGCCCCAGCCGTCTGGTGGTCCTGGTTTTTTACCGTCCATAATTTGATCTATCTGCCCGGCATCAATGGTCTCGTATTCCATCAAAGCCTCAGCCATTACATGCAACTTATCCATATTATCTTCCAGCGTTTCTTTTGCCGTCCGATAACACCTGTCGAGAATCCCCTTAACTTCCTCATCAATTAACCGGGCCGTCTCATCGGATTGACCATGAGCAGGGCGGCTCATTGCACGACCTAAGAAGGGTTCGTTATCCTCTTCATCGTACATCTGAGGTCCAAGTTTGTCAGACAAGCCCCACTTGGTGACCATATTTCTAGCCACCGAAGTCGCTCGTTGAATATCGTTCGAGGCGCCTGTAGTAACACCTTCAGCGCCAAGCGTCAGTTCTTCAGCAATCCTACCGCCGTAAAGTGAGCAAATTTGACTTATCAAGCCTCGTTTTGAATGACTGTATTTGTCTTCTTCAGGTAAGAACATTGTCACGCCCAGAGCCCGCCCTCGAGGAATAATAGAAACTTTATAAACAGGATCGTGTTCGGGCATCAAACGACCCACAATTGCATGGCCGGCTTCATGATAGGCAGTATTGAGTTTCTCTGACTCCTTCATAACCATTGAACGCCGTTCCGCACCCATCATGATTTTGTCTTTGGCTTGCTCAAAGTGACTCATCGCGACGACACGTGCACTCGCCCTAGCCGCAAATAGAGCTGCTTCATTGACCAAATTCGCAAGATCAGCACCAGAGACCCCAGGGGTTCCGCGCGCAATTAAAGAGGGTTCGACCTCCGGCGCGACAGGCACCTTTTTCATATGAACTTTCAAAATCTGCTCGCGTCCGCGAATATCCGGCAAACCTACAACTACCTGACGATCAAAGCGGCCGGGACGCAACAATGCTTGATCGAGTACGTCTGGGCGGTTTGTTGCGGCGATAACAATTACCCCGTCGTTGACGTCAAAACCATCCATCTCAACGAGCAATTGATTTAAGGTTTGCTCTCGCTCATCGTGCCCTCCGCCGAGACCTGCACCCCGCTGACGACCCACCGCATCAATCTCATCTATGAAAATAATGCAAGGAGCCTGTTTCTTCGCCTGCTCAAACATGTCCCGAACGCGTGACGCTCCCACGCCCACGAACATTTCAACGAAATCCGAACCAGAGATTGTGAAAAATGGCACTTTTGCTTCGCCCGCAATCGCTTTGGCAATAAGTGTTTTACCCGTCCCCGGAGGACCTGCCATAAGGACCCCGCGAGGGATACGCCCGCCCAAGCGCTGAAACTTCCCTGGATCTTTAAGAAACTCAACAAGCTCAGCCACATCATCTTTGGCTTCGTCACAGCCAGCAACGTCAGCGAAAGTGGTTTTGATCTGGTCTTCACTTATGAGACGTGCCTTCGACTTTCCGAAAGACATAGGACCACCTCGACCGCCTCCCATACCACCTTGCATCTGACGCATAAAAAACATAAAGATCGCTAGAATGATTAGTACAGGGAACGCCGCAACCAAAAGTTGCATCCACACAGACTGTTGCTCTGGCTTTTTGCCCTCTACCACGACGTTGTGCTGGAGAAGGTCGTCCATTAGACGTGGATCCTGAACCGCCGGCCTTACAGTTTCATAGACGTCGCCATTTGCTCGGGTCGCGATGATCGACTGACCATCGATAATCACGCGCCTGATCTGATCACGATTTACTTCCTCAACGAATTGAGAATAATTAATTTGCTGTGACTTCGTCTCCACACTGAAATTATTGAATACTGTTAACAGAACAGCTGCAATAACCAACCACAGAACCATATTTCTTGCCATGTGCCTCTCCATTCCCTCAGAGGAGTCTACATCCTCGCTCTATCGTCATTTATTTGGGCAGACCAACTGAATTCAAAGGGGTTTGACTGCGAAAGCCGGTTGCCAGTAGATAAGTTTCTCTACTACGTGGACGAGACGCATCGGGTTTTCGAGTTTTCAAGTCCGAAAAATCGGCCCGAAGTCCACGAAAAAAAGTATCAAAACCCTCACCTTGAAAGGCCTTCACAAAGAATGATCCACCCGGATTCAGTGTTTGTCGCGCAAAGTCTAAGGCAAGCTCACATAAATACATGGCCCTCGGTTGATCGATAGATCGATTTCCCGACATATTCGGCGCCATATCCGACAAAACAACATCTACACGCCTGTCTCCAAGCAACTGCATCAGCTGCTCTAGGACTGAGTCCTCAGTAAAATCTCCGGCCATTATCCGCGCATTAGCGACCGGATCCATTGACAAGCGATCGAGCGCAAATACCCGACCTGACTTTCCTACCCATTTAGTAGCGAGCTCAGTCCAGCCACCCGGTGCCGCTCCGAGATCGACGACAACATCGCCTCGGTTAATCAAACAATCTTTGGCCTGAACCTCTTCGAGCTTAAAGCTTGCCCGTGATCGTCGGCCCTCCGCCCTCGCCCTCTGCACGTAAGGATCGTCAAAATGTTCTCTCAACCAGCCTCCGCTGGACTTGGATCGTGTCATATTTTGCTCTACACTCGCGCTCCACCTTCAAGAGAGTAATTATGCTTACTTCGGAACGCAGAAAACAAATGCGGGCGATTGGGCATCACCTAAAGCCGATCGTTCTCGTCACTGATAACGGAATGTCAACTGGGCTGCTTGAAGAACTTCACCGCGCCTTGGAGGATCACGAATTGATTAAAGTCAAGGTGCGTGCAGAACGCAACACCCGCATGATTTTAATCGATTCATTGTGCAAAGAGACAGGTGCGCATTGCGTGCAATCCATGGGCGCCATGGCTTTATTATTCCGCGCAGCTGAGCGGCCAAATCCCCGTCTTTCGAACCTGATTCGTCCAATTTAGCAATCATAAGTGTTCGATTGAATCAATTTCGTACTCAACTACTCCACCCGGTGTCGTAACCGCAATCGCTTCTCCCTCCTCTTTTCCGATTAGTCCCCTAGCTATCGGTGATGTCACAGAAATCTTTCCTTTTTTGGCATCAGCTTCATCCTCACCCACGATCTGGTAGCTGACTGCTTGATCTGTATCGAGATTTATGAGCCTAACGGTCACGCCAAAGATCACTTTTCCAGTATTTTCGATCCGTGTTACGTCGATCACTTGCGCATGGGAAAGCTTTGCCTCGATATCTCTGATACGTCCTTCACAAAACCCCTGCTCCTCACGGGCAGCGTGATATTCAGCATTTTCTTTAAGGTCACCGTGTTCACGCGCCTCGGCAATAGCCAAAACAATCCGTGGCCTCTCAATTTGTTTGAGACGCTGCAACTCTTCACGGAGGGCTAATTCTCCGGCT
>PBZM01000054.1 GCA_002731015.1 Gammaproteobacteria bacterium | reverse complement strand
CAGCTTTTATTAATTCGCATGAGTCTGCGGACCACTCCGATGCAGCAGATGCTGCGATGGGTTACCTCAAAAGATGGAAAGGGCGCAAAATTCTTTCCATTAATACCGAGCCCCCGTCAGGCGCTGAAGTAACATTCTTAGAAGTAGACCCAAGTGGAAGAGTCATCTCGCCAGAGCGTATTGAATTTGTCGGGTATGATGAGCTGCACTACCTTGAACGCAGGGGAAGGTCAGGCCCTACTAAATAATGCATTCGTTAGGCTCACCAGGGACGCGCGGAGGGCTTTAACGATGGCGGGTCCCCAAAAGGAGCGATTTGGCCGGTAGTCTTGCGGTTTCACTACCCCCAATCAAAATCCTGCGTTCCTTGTAAGGGCGCGCTTTTTTCTCGGACAATTTTTTTGTTTTTTTGAATCCAATTTTCCGAGTTCCGCGAAGACCTTCAGTGACAGCCAATGAAGGCGGTCTGAAAACAGCAACACAACCAACCCTCCGCATATTAAAATGAAAACAATTGCTACCTCCATCCTCTTTGGATTCTTCGCCATCATGTCCCCCGCCGTGGCCGACGATAAGGCTCCTAAGAAAGACATCGTCGATACCGCCGTCGCCGCCGGATCCTTCAAGACTCTGGCCGCTGCGCTCGGGGCAGCCGGCCTTGTAGACACCATGAAAGGCGACGGCCCGTTCACGGTTTTCGCCCCCACCGACAAGGCTTTTGCCAAGCTTCCTAAAGGAACGGTCGAGACTCTTCTCAAGCCTGAGAACAAAGATAAACTGGTTGCGATTCTGACTTACCACGTCGTTTCCGGCAAGGTCATGTCAAAGACTGCCGTGACCCTCGACAAGGCCACCGCTCTCAGCAAGAAAGACATCGCTCTCGCAGTCAAAGGGCAGTCGCTGACCCTCAACGGGAGTGCCAAGGTCATAAAGGCTGATATCGAGTGTTCCAACGGCGTGATTCACGTTATCGACACTGTGATCCTTCCCCCCTCGAAGTAAACCGACCAAAACGAAACGGTGCGGTCCCGGGTTCCCTGTGTGGGAATCCGGGATCGACAGAACTCAAACACGGGCCTCATTCTGTCACTGTTCGTGAGTGGAGCAGAGAGACACATAAACGGCGGAGATCTCCTCGCGCTCGTGGCCCAAGGCATGGAAAGTGCCATGGATCGTTGTATTAAAGAATACGCCCCTCTCGTCTGGTCGATCGTGCGGCGTTACGTACAGAACCCGTCGTCGGCCGAGGATGTCGTGCAGGAAACCTTCACCGACTTATGGAGGTCAGCGAAGCGATACGATCCATCCATTGCGACGCACACCACCTTTGTGGGATTATTGGCTCGCCGGCGCGCCATTGACCACACCCGCAAAGAGAGTCGTCGTCCCCATCTCGAGCCCATGCCCGAGAGCGACAGTCTGAATCTGGCCAGCGACGGACCGACCGCGCTTATGAGATGCGAGCGTGAGGACGTGCGGCAGGCACTGGCCAAACTGACTGACAAAACGCGGGAAATTTTTACCCTTCACTTTGAGCAGGGGATGACACACCCCGAGATCGTTGAAAGGACCGGACTCCCGCTCGGAACGGTCAAAACCCGCCTGCGTCGTGGTTTGATTGAACTTCGCAACCAACTGCGTCCGGCGGACTATCCCTCAAGCCCCCAAACTCCAAATCCATGAATGACCCGGAGATCATTTCCCGATTTGAAGAACTCGATGCCGGACGCATTCTTGGCGATCTCGATGCGGGCGAGATGGACGAGTGGGAGAAGCTGGCCCGTGATCCCCGGTGCCAAAGCGATCTGTCGCTTGAACTGGCGGCAGCGGCGCTCGAAGCAGAGTTTCAGGACCCTGATGGGGTTGAGTTGCCTCCGGGATTGCTGGAGGAACTGCAGAAAGGAACAGCCGATTTCGTAGTTCAGAAACTAAGCAAGGAGGTCGAAGAGAAAGTGGTCGAGATGCCGCTGTGGCAGAAGGTCCTTTCGGGCAAAAACACCCCGTGGGCCATGGCTGCCATCTTTGCGCTTCTTTTTGTTGCGCAGACATTCGTGAGTGACCCGTCGACTTCGACACCCGGTCCCACGACCATCCAGGTCTCACCTGAAGAAGCCAGCAAGACTTTGGTGGCTGAGGGCAAGGATTTGATCCGCACCCCGTTCGAGGGAGGTGGAGACTACAAAGGGATGTCTGGCGAGGTCGTTTGGAGTGACGAGCGGCAGGAAGGCTACATGTTTTTGACCGACCTTCCGGTGAATGATCCCGAGTCAAAACAGTATCAGCTTTGGATTGTGGATCCGACCCGCGATGAAAAACCGGTTGATGGGGGAGTCTTTGACATTGCCTCAGCCGAGGGAACGACGGTCATTCCCATTCGCAACCCTCTGTTGATTCGCGACCCTAAGGCTTTTGTGATCACGTTGGAGCAACCCGGTGGTGTGGTGGTTTCCAAACAAGAGGTTGTCGTTGCGGTAGCGAACAGCTGATCACAGGGCGGGAAACCGAAAAAGCGGCCGGGAGATCTCAGCCAGCGAGGGACAGGCTTGTGGCTACCGGGGGCGGCGGGGCAGCGGGGGAGGGCCTAATCCGTTGGTGTTGCCCTCGGCTTGCCTCCGTGGAGACGGCAGATTACTTTTTTTATTAGGGGTGTATGACACCCACAGCGCAAACCATACCGAGACCAGAGCGCCAACCCCAAAGAAAGCAACAATGCAAACACGTAAGCCTTGACGTAAACCTAGGTCCATTATGAACAATATAGCCAAAAAACCGTTCCCCTTTGGCGGTTTGGATACGGCAGTGTGACCGATCCACGACTCGATCCACGATTGCGATGCGAATGCTCCAGAAAAGCACAATATCGCTACCAACCATAATATCGCTATCAAACTCTTTCTAGGCATGGTGGATGAGGTAATAGATAGTGGGAGAGACGCCCAGTTGATTTCAAATTCTACTCTGCAAGCACGGGCCTTGCGGCTACTGGGGGCGGGTGGCTGCCTGCGTTAGCGATTCGCAAAATATTTTTTAAATGCGGCGATGTTAGCTGCTAGCGCCCTGTTTTCTTCTACTGTTAGATTCTTAGAAAAGTCATCTGGCAATTCGTCTCCTTGAAATTCAATAACGGGTCCAGTCCAATCGGCTGAGGGCATGGGCCACTGCTCGTGATGCTTGTAGATGCTTAGAAACTTGTCTTTAGGCACCTCACGGGAGCTCATGACCGCCCAATATTTTCGCGTTACGGCCTCCGAATCATCTGCAAGCTGCCTTGTTTCCTCCTCCCATTTGACGTCAGGGGGCACGTGGGAGAAGAAGCGAAGCGTTATGCTGTCTTTGGTGTTCTCTCCAACCCAGCACAATCCTGACACCCCCCCAGGGAAACCTTCTCCTGTACGTTCATCCACACTTATAATACCATTAACAGTGTCCCCTACCTTCACCCTCTCCTTTCTGTAACAACTGGTTAGTAACACAAAAGGAAGGATCGCAGCAAAAAGCAGGATTATTCTCTTCATCTTTTCATCTTACCAAGTCCTCTTTGGTTACTTGGAATTCATAATGATGATGAAGTCATTGATCAGACCGATATTTTCCTCCCAATAAAAGGGCAACATCAGCAGCGCCGTCTCGCTTTAATACAAGTCCAAAAGACCGGCTAATCTCTATCACCCGCGAGGCATGGTGAGTAAGCACGGTGCTTATGGCTACCGGGGGAGGGGTGGAATACGAAAGTAGTGGTAGAGTCAATCTGGTGTGTCTGGCTTATGAAAGCATCTAGCCGTAAACTCACAGATTGAGTTCCTCTAAAAATTCCAGCATCTCACGGATGGAGTCGAAAATGTCTTTCTTTACTCAACCACAAGTGAAAACCACAGCGCTCTGACCGGATCAACGACCGACTCCGTCAGGGCAGGACGGGCTGCATTATTTGCTCCTATTATGACATTCACGACAAATGCACCAGGAGGGTTAAATGGCGCATCTACGCCGAAACCGGTTGGAAAAAAACTGGTGTTATAATGGCCGGTTGCCACGTAGTAGACACCTGGTCCCAGATTTACATTGATCCTGCTGAGGTATTGAAGGTCAAAAGCATCATCATTTTGGGCAATAAGGTTGCCTTCTGCGTCGAAGAGACCGATCTCAGTGTCGGTGACACCAGAACCCTGGGTGTCAAGGACTAGGGCGCCAGCTGGAACAGTTCCGAGACTGATAGCCTGCTCTTGACTACTCCCGTTGCCACTTGGAGGGGCCGTAGGAAGGGCCGGATCTAGGAGCAGTCTGAAGAGTCGAAGATCTCCTGCCGGACGAGTGATAGTATGACTATTACGTGGCGGGGTCGCGTTCAGGTTTTCCAGACCTGCCACAGGTTCCCATGACGTGGTATCAGGATTCTCTATTGGACCGTCACTTGCCACGACAGTATATCTTTCCGACTCCCAGCTCTTCCATTCAAACTCGATCGTTTCTCCACTATCGGGGCTCGACACCACGAACTCGTGAGGATCTCCTGATTCTGAGCGGATTCCGTAAAAAAAATAGGGACGTTCTTGCAAGAATGCAGTTTCGATTTCTTCGTCGGTCCAGGCGGAGTCATAAATTTCTACGCGCGCGATGGTTCCTGAAAATGGAATGGGAGTGCTGTTAACATTGCCTGAGTCACTTTCAGATCCGAGGCAAACGAGGGTCGGATTCCCATCAAGATATGAGGAGTGCACATTGAGTAGATTGGGGTGCTCCTCGCTATTGCTGAATGTGCCATCTATAAATACACGATCCTCAAGGCCGTCGTAAACCCATGACAACTGAGCCCAGCGTCCCTGTGTCGCCAGAATATCGCTTCCATCTCCATTAGGTCCCCATCCCACATCAGGTTCATTCGGGTCATTTACAGGCCCGCCTCCCCAGTGGCCAATTGCTCCAAAGGTAGGATGAGTACCTTGGTGCATGCCTGAATTGGATCCCACAGGGCCTCCCCTTCGTCCCCACGAAACGATCGCCTCCTCGTCCTCTACGAACTCATTAAATACCCATGCCCGGACGGTGTAAGCCTGATTACCGACCAGACCCAGCGTCGGAGCATCGACTGCAGCGGTCATCTTGTCGCCATCGAAAGACAGGCCCTTAATTCGAACAAAAGGGTTGCTGTTTGCAGGATGACTCTCCGCTTCTACCTCCCCAATTAACGTTGTAAATGGTCCCGCCTGGCCCTGATTGGCGACTGAGCGGACAACTGTGCCGTCCGGCAGGTCAAGACTCGTCATGTCGATCCTGACAATCTGGTCGGCATTACTGCTGGCGTCGAGGGGGTCGGTTTGGTTGCTCACCTCCTCACCATCGGTGGAACCATCTCCATCCGTATCAGGATTAAAGGGGTTCGTGCCGGCCTGCAATTCATCCAAGTCCCCAAGGGCATCACCATCTGTGTCGGCAAGCAGAGGATCTGTTCCAGTGTCTGTCATCCCGTTGCTGAGCCCTGTTCCAGTCTCGACCCCATCAGACAGTCCGTCCCCGTCGGTATCCTCATCAAGTGGGTCAGTCGCAGCGGATTGTCCCCGCACCAGTCGATTGACTTCCTCGCCATCACTAAGCCCATCCCCGTCGCTGTCCGGTTCACAGGGATTGGTGCCCAAGCCCACTTCCGTGCTATTGGATAGGCTATCACCGTCGGGATCCTGATCAGCATCGGCAATATTCTTGTCCAGACAGTCATACTGATCCTCAACGCTATCGAAGATGCCATCACCATCTAGATCAGTAGCAAACGCCACGTCATACCAGGTCATGACCGCCCCAGAGGTTACGAGGTCCAATTCGCCATCACCGTTAACATCGGCGGTGAAGATTTCTGATCCAGACACTTCAAAAGTCACTCCATTTGCAGGACCCAATCTTCCCGCGTCAAATGACTGAACATTGGTGGCTTCTCCGCCTTGCCATTCCACAAAGAAGATCTTCCCTTCATCGGGTGCTGTCACAAACCAGTCCAGATCGCCATCTTGATCAAAGTCGACGACGTGGAAATTTTCTGGTGCTTCCGTCGCAAGGCCCGCTACGATTTGGGACGGCCCAAAACTCCCGGCTCCGTCACCCACCGCAATGCCGATTCGGGAGGTTTCAAAATTAAAGCGCGCCCTAGAAATTGCCACTACATCGAGGGCGGAATCGCCGTTCATATCCGCCAAGAACACATCTTGAGGATAAGGAAGTTCATTCCCACCCTCCGATCCCCGGGGTCCTATTATGATGTCTGCCCATTGTTGAGAGATTCCACCGCCTGGGTTCCTCGCAGAGTTGATTCGTGGTTCAGCGCCACCTCCTAGGATCCCCGTTGCACCGCTTCCAGCAATAAAGGCGATGTCAGTGTCCCCGTCGCCATCAAGATCTCCCGAATCCAATGACTGAGGTTGTGAATTTGCTCTTGCCCAGATTACTTGAACCTCCCCGAAATTTCCATTGCCGTTGTTCGGGAGCCAGGCTAGCCGGCTCGTCGCCCTCGCTTGGGCCATAAGAATATCAAGATCGCCGTCTCCGTCGAGATCGGCCAGTTCGATATCTGTGATATACCGTGATTTGTTAGCAAAGGCGTCGAAGAAGCCGCCTCCGACTGAGAGAAGGGTGTTTACCGTGAACGATCCTCTTCCATTGTTTGTGTAGACCCTCAAAGAAGAGTTGACCCCTCCGAATTGACCATTAAGGGTCCCGGCTGCGCCCGTGACGACGTCTAGATCTCCGTCACTATCCAAATCTGCTACCTCAAAAGAGGTCAGGTTTGCTTCAGGGACCTGTGTCATCGAGCCGGTCTGCATTTGCCAGCTGTTGTTTCCATTATTGCGAACCCACGACACAAGATACATAGGTTCTCCATCAGTAGTTCCTGTATAGTGCCTGATGACAAAGTCGATGTCTCCATCCCCATCCAGATCGGCGGGCTTCGCGTCTCCGGCCTCGATTCCTCGAGGAAGTGAGATCACATAGGGCGTGATACTTTCAATCTGGGCCTCGGCCAGCCTCGAGCTGAGAATTAGAGCTGACACAATTAAGAGGCTCAAAAAAGGAACCGAACGGTTAAGGCAGCGGAAGGATACGAAGCTCATGGCGATGTAAATAGCTTATCTGTTACTCAGCAGGGAGTGTGCCTCCTCTTAAGCTTGTTTGGGATTTCTAGTTATTCACGTTCAAAACGATGACACCCTCAAGCTTGGCGGGACGAGTCACGCAGGGAAGGCTTCGGAAAAACACAAGGAACATGTAAAATAATTGATTGGTGCTTTAAGCACATAGTGACTCTATGATCGTCCTTTTCAAGCCTGTTCCCTGAGAACGGGGAGGTAAATCGCTGGTGGCCGGGGGCGGCGTGGGGTATTGATCACGTTCCAAGGCATCCGAAACCTCTTCGCCTTTGCTGTTCCAATATTTTCCGGAAATCAGCTCTTCGTCTTCGAAGGTTGCTTCTTCCTTCCTCTGGGCGTTGTTAAGAAATGAAGCATCAATATTTGTAGGAATTGCTTATTAATTTGTTATTCTAGTAGGGTCTTGGATATGGGATCAGACCAATTATATAAATCTGCGAGGGTTCGAATCCTTCGCCGGATTGTCTTTATAATTATGGTGCTCGTCTGGCTTTGGTCTTGCGGTGCTCTTAGGTACCTTATTGGAGTTCCGAGTTTCGTGGTTCTTGCAATAATGATCATTGTGCCAATTGCCGCTTTGCGTTCATCGAAGTGGAAAAAACCGATTATAATATTTGGCGCTATTCTTTTTTTTGTTTCTTTAGTTCTACTCCTACTTGAAAAGCCAAAGCGTAATAAGGATTGGATGGAGAGTTGTAAAAAGCCTCCAGTCGTTAGGCTTTCAAAAAATGGGGAGGTAGTTAAAATTGATAACGTTAGGGAATTCACATGGCGGAGCCTTGATGATTATGATGCTGCTTGGGTCACGCGTAGTTATTATCTCGATCAACTGGATTCTCTTGACCTGGTAGTAGAGCCCTTAGGCGGTTCGAAGCTCTTTGCTCATTCGATGCTGAGTTTCGGTTTCGGGCCGGAGCGGAAAGTTGTTATATCCGCTGAAGTGAGAAAAGAGAAGGGAGAGTCTTTCAGCCTTATTTCTGGTCTCTATAAACAATTTGAACTTATTTATCAGATAAACAGTGAGCGTGATGCGTTGACACTTCGAGGAACTCAAGAAGGGACTCAACTTTACATATTCCCCATCAAAGCGAGTCAAGAATTCATGAAGAGTCTCTTCATAAGTATGACGGCAAAGGCGGGAAAGTTAACTGACGAGCCTAAGTTTTATCATTCTCTTCGAGCAAATTGTACAACTGAGTTATTTGATCACATAAAGAAAAGTTATGATGGTTCGATCAGTTATAGTAGAGGAGTTCTTTTTCCTGCCCAGTCAGGAAGGGTTCTCCATGAAATGGGCTGGATGGATACGGACTTAGATTATGAGGAGGCTATGGAGAAATTTCGTTCTGGCTTGAGAGTCAGGAAATTTGCTGCCCATCCAGACTTTTCAAAAAAGATACGAGAATAATCAGAAGTCATTTTTCCACAGTCTCGATTCCATCGGTAACGCAGATTTCCTGCTAGCAAATTGCTTTCTCAGGCCGGGTTTCCTAGAGGCTGAAGGCCCGGGAAGGTGGGGCTGCCGTGGGCGGCGTGGATTCTGAAAACACTGTTAGAGTCAATCTGTGAGTGTCTGCCTTGTGGCTACTTTAGGTCCTTAATTATATGTTCAATTAATAGAGGACCCCACAAACCCATCGTTAAAAACAAAAGAAGAAAAAATAAGACCGCTACCAACACCCAGAAACACCCCGGTGAACACCCATTTTTCTTCTCGGGCTGTCCTGAAGGTGAGGGCGTCTCTAGTGGTGTATTATCTTCGCTCATCAAATAAACAGCAGGATTACTCTCTTTATCTATACATCTTATGATGTCCTCGCTTTACCGGGGAT
>PBZM01000053.1 GCA_002731015.1 Gammaproteobacteria bacterium | reverse complement strand
CGCCATCGAGCTGCCAATGCCGCCGCTGCCGCCAGTGATGACAATCACTTTATCCTTAGGTTCCATCGCTTTCTCCTCCCCCAGAACAGAGCGTAACTCCGGCATGGGGAAACCTATCATAGATATGGATTAGCTCTTGCTGTTCGTTCACACATCGGAACAATCACTAACCGAGCTGTGCAACAAATTCGCCTATGTCGTAGTCTGGTGTTGCGCCATCACTACTGGCAACAAATGACGCCAGCGTGGCAGATCGTCGCAGGGTTGCGGAGGCATCCTCTTGGGTGATGAGCAATCCGTATATGAGTCCGGCCAGAAATGAGTCCCCCGCCCCAACCGTATCGCGCACCTTGACTGGAACCGCATCGACCCAATGCCATTCATCGCAGCGCAAAAGACCCGCACCCTGCGCACCCATCGTCATACAAACCGTGTCGCAGCCCGCTTGACGCTGAAACCTTCGCGCGCAATCTTCGGCGTTGGCGCGCGTTGCTGTTGTCTGCATCAGTGCTTGCATTTCTTCATCGTTAAGCTTCACCAGATCCGCCGATCGCGCTAGGGCCCAGATTCGGTCATAGTCTTTGAAGGCATCGCGCAGATTGACGTCCAAAACTTTCAACGCGTTGGGCATAGCCACAAACATTGCGTCGAGAACCGCGCGGTTTCGAGCTGACCGTTGCGCGAGGCTGCCGAAAACTAAAGCTTTCGCAGGCTGACATTCGACCGGCCAGTTTTCAGGCACATCAATATAATCCCAGGCCACGTCTTTCAGAACTTCAAATTTGGGTTCTCCTTCTAGGACAGTAACCAGCGAGCGGCCGGTCTCCCTGTCAGCCACTGAGCAGATCAAATCACTGGGCAACCCCCACTCTTCTATTTGTGATTTAAGCTCCTCGCCGAGGGGATCGTTACCGATACCGCTCATTGGCCAGGCGCGCACTCCAAGTTTTTTTAGGTGATAGGCGACGTTTATTGGTGCGCCGCCCACGCTGCGCATACTCGGCAGCACATCCCAAAGTGCCTCACCGAAGCAGATAACGTTGGCGGACCCTGACTCAGGCATGCGTCGCTAGGCGTTTGCGTACTCAAAGTAGGCGTTATTGATGACAACGACTTCGCCGACATACGCCTCGAATAATGCTCGACCATCTCCATCGTGCCAAGCGCGGACACCAAGTGTATCGCCCGGATAGACGGGAGCCGAAAACCGCACTTTCAGTTTGCGGAAAAGCTTGCTTTCCCCCCCGCAAAAAGCGCCGAGCAACATATTCGCAACATGACCTAATGTGCACAAACCATGGAGAATAGGCTCCTCAAATCCTCCAAAATTCGCTGCCGCAGGATCAACATGCAATGCGTTGTAGTCGCCTGATAGACGGTATATTTGTGCCTGATTGACAGAAATTCTTGTCTCAAGCGTTACGTCAGGCATCTTACCGGGTACTTCGATTTTCGAGGAGAATGTCTGGCCGGAGCCTGTGAAAGGCTCGATATCACCCAGCACTTGGACCCCTCGTCTAAATGAACCGTTTGCCATGCGCACACAGACCTCACCATCTAGATCCATTAACAAGGTCTCGCACTCGACGAATCCGTAACCTTTGCCCCGCGGGTGGACGCCTACGATACGCGACTGAACGGTAACCGTGCCCTCGAGTGGCAGTGGTTTCTCAACGCTTAGGTAACGCTCAGCGTCAATCATAAGTGGCAGTGGAGATCTCGGAATATGTTGCTCATCAATAGGCGCGCCCATGCCACCCCAGCGAATGGGGAACGTTGGAAACACACTGTAGTCAGGGTGCCCCTCGTAAGTGAACCTCAGGTCGGTCGAGCCGATACCAACCGCGTAAAGAAGCACATCTCGTTGCCCGTAAGAAATTTTAATCGGGTCCCCCCATGGACTGGGCTCCCCATTAGGTAAAGCGCTCAAGGCGTCATATATTGGCATTATGCTTCCCTCAACTTTTGATGCAGGTAGACTATCCACGGCTTCCAGATATGTCGATATGCTCACTTTTTGGGGGAGAATCGACGATATGGCGATTGCATAGCGTGCTGCTGCGTTGCCAAACGTGGTGGGGCTGGTAAATTTTATGATCTTAATGAAAAAGCAATGCTAAAGGATGAGACCAGATGCGGAACACAGACAAGTTTTACATCAACGGCGAATGGGTTGCACCGTCAACAAACGAAACCTGTGAAGTCATCAATCCGGCCACAGAGGAACCGATTGCAAGTATCGCTTTAGGCGGTAAACAGGATGTCGACGCGGCTGTTTCTGCGGCAAAAACTGCGTTTACAACTTTCTCACAAACCTCGGTGGAAGAACGGTTGGATCTTCTTGGTCGCATCATCGACGCATACAAAGCGAAGATGGATGAGATTGCGAAGACAGTGTCTATGGAGATGGGGGCCCCAATGGGCCTCGCCAACGCCGCACAAGCCCCCGCTGGGTTAGGACATTTAATTTATGCGCAGAAGGCGCTAGAAAGTTTTGAGTTTATGGAAGACGTTGGCACTTCACGCGTCATTAGAGAACCTATTGGGGTCTGTGGATTGATCACTCCATGGAACTGGCCAGTCAACCAAATCACAGCAAAGGTTGGGCCCGCCTTGGCGGCAGGATGCACAATGGTTTTGAAACCATCTGAGATTGCCCCACTGAACGCCATACTGTTCGCGGAGGTCATGGAAGAGGCTGGTACTCCTCCGGGCGTTTTTAATCTGGTCAATGGTGATGGCCCGACCGTTGGCGTCGCACTCTCATCACATCCTGATATTGACATGATGTCTTTCACTGGATCCACGCGCGCTGGAATTTCGGTAGCGCAAGAATCTGCCGTAACGGTAAAACGAGTCACGCAAGAGCTGGGCGGCAAATCAGCGAACATCATCCTTGAAGATGCCGATTTTGAGAAAGCTATCGCAAGAGATACTTTTGGAATGTGCATGAATACGGGTCAGAGCTGCAATGCACCAACAAGAATGCTAGTGCCTGCGAGCCGAATGGCAGAAGCCGCAGAAATTGCAAGAGCCGCAGCAGAGCAAATAGCTGTCGGCGACCCAAGTGACGAAGATACCAAAGTCGGGCCATTAGTGTCCGAGATGCAATTCAACAAGGTGCAAGCGCTAATCCAGAAAGGCATCGATGAGGGCGCGACGTTAGAAACTGGCGGGGTAGGTCGGCCAGATGGCTTAGACAAGGGCTACTTCGTAAAACCAACAGTTTTTTCTAACGTCAGCAACGACATGACCATCGCGCGCGAGGAAATTTTCGGCCCTGTGCTATCTCTTATACCGTATGAAGATGAGGACCATGCGGTAGAAATTGCAAACGATACTGTTTACGGCCTCTCCGCGTACGTTAGCTCTGGGGATATCGACCACGCTAGGGCGATCGGAGCGCGCCTTCGTGCCGGCAATGTTCATCTAAACGGCGCACCACTCGATATCAATTCTCCTTTCGGCGGCTACAAACAGTCCGGCAATGGACGTGAGTTTAGTGAGTGGGGTCTGGAGGAGTTCCTTGAGAAAAAAGCTGTTCTAGGTTTCGTGCCGGTGGAGGCCGCACCCGCTGAATCGAAAACACTGTTTTGAAAAGGCCTATTAATTAAATCTGTCAACTCCAATGGCTGAGTACCTAAGCGCAGTCGGAATAGCAGTTTCTGACCTAGAGCTGGCTGCGGGCTTCTACGAGCGCGCGCTGGGGATGACCTCTTTGCGAACCATCACACTTCCCTCGATGAAGGAAATAGTGCTGGGATTTGAGGGCACGCGGAGCGCTGCGGTATTACTCATGAAGTATACCGACGGCACACAACACGAGAATAATAAGAGAGATGGTAAGCTGGTTTTTTACGTCAACAACGTCTCTGAAACAATCGAAGCTATTCGTGGTGCAGGCTGTCGTGTGGAGAGAGAGCCGGAAGTAAGCCATTTAATGGGAGGGGCTATCGTTGGGTTTGCTCGCGATCCTGATGGACATCAGTTAGAACTGATTCAGAAGCCACCTCAGAATTGACAGCGAAATACCGCGATTACATGGCGTGATAGGCATTATTTGAACCGCAAGACATTGCTTCAGCGTGTAGCGACATGAGCGACTGTTTTCGGGATGTTATTGAACTGCTCCGCGCTTCCCACAAATACTGACAACAAAGTGATGCCGGCGGGCACGTATGAACGATGGCCGACCCGGTTTAAAACCATGGCCTGTGCGTTGGGCTCCAGAAGGAATCGATGAGAAAAATATTAAAGCTCATGCTGTGGAGTCTAGGCGTGATAACTCTTTTGCTGTCGGCCACCATTGTGTTCGGGCCGGGCATCTACGCGCGAATGACCGCGCCCGCTCACGCGTTCGGAGCTAGACCGCTGCCCGCAGCGCCGGATTACACACAGCGATCTAACTGGTCCGCTTGGCCGGGCCCTGGCAGCCCGGCGGAACGATTGCCAGATGGCATGACACCAACGCCACTGGACATTAGGTTGGCATCTGCCTTCTTCCTGCACCCAACAACACTCGGCGACACAGAACACTGGGTGCAACCAATGGACCACGAAGAAACCCGCCGCGGAACTGATCGTGGGACGGTATCGATTCAGGCGTCAGTATTCAATGATTGCTGTCGTGTTTACGCACCTCGTTACCGACAATCTATCGTCAGCGAGTATCACGGCGAGGATATCGTCAGCCGAATTCGAACCATCGGATACCAGGATACGCGCTCGGCTTTTTACCATTTTCTGGCAGAGATCGGGCCAGAGGAACCCATCATCATGGCGAGTCACAGCCAAGGTACGTTCCACCTGGTCCGATTGATCGAAGAAGAAATTGACGGAACTCCGTTGATGAAGCGTCTGGTAGCGGCGTACGCCATTGGAAACTCATTACCGCAAGCGCTTGTCGACGAACTCTACGAGGATATAGAGGTTTGCAGTACACCGACGCAGACCGGGTGTTTCATTACTTGGGATGCACACGAGGCGGACAAGCACCCCTCTCACTGGAGCAATCAGGAGGAGCAGGACATATGGAATGGCATTGACTACTCTGGCTTTGATCCTGGTCCACGTATTTGTGTTAACCCTGTTACCTGGCGCACAGACGGCACACGGAGTGACAAGGGTGATCATTTGGGCGCGCTGACGCTAGAGGCCGGATATAGCGACCTAGACACCTCATTGGGCGAATTGGTTAGCAACACAGTTTCAGCATATTGCGGCGACGAATCCACTCGAAAATGGCTATTCGTCAATGGTGATCGCGACGAGAAACTGAAACTGCAGGGCTTCTGGTCCCTCTTTATGCGCAATCTGCACGGTCTAGACTATGGCTTGTTCTGGGGCAACATCCGCGAAAACGCGACCACGCGCGCGCAGGCCTTCTCTGAGGCGCAATAGGGCGTAAGACCAGTGGGAAACATGTTATCAGGATGACGCCGAAAGATCTGGAATCGAGCAACCAGCGGCGCGGCGGCAATACGCTAGCAACCGCTTGTTTTCATAATTGGGCGAGTGTCTTTGTTCAGAGCGATCTAGCGTTGCCGGTACGGATCCATGTCCATGCCTGAGTATCGCATGCCAACATCTCGAATCGTCTGCTCGTCCCAGTATTCATCACCAGGTGCCGGGAAGCCAAACAGGGCACGTTGTTGCGGTGTCATGCGAACCATAGTTTCGGACCACGACTCGGACAACGCCTCTCGGGGCCAAGCTGTCCTGCCTGTCCAGCGCCAACCGCGCGGCTGAAGGTTGACGAGTAAAGTGAATCGCGCCCGACCGGGCTGAGTGAAATTTGAGCCGCGATGCAATGTGTCGGTTTTGTAGAAAAATACACTGCCTGCGGTGCCGGTAATGGCAACTTCCTGGCTCGCGAACGCACGAGTGGTCTGAGTGCGGGGAACAAATGGTGTATCTCGGACGCTCTTGGTCGGCACTACATAGGTCGGCGCATCGGCTTCGCTTACGTCGGAAAGCAGTACGAAGGCTGCGAGTTGCACATGCGTACTTGCCCGCTTAGGCACTACGAGCGTGTGATTACCATAGTCGAAGTGGTGTAACTGCCCGTAGTCGACCGCGCCGGAATACTTTGCCCAAAACTCGGCCTGATAGAGTTCAAGGTCCTTGGTGCCACAGATTTTCTCTGCCGCGTCGATAAGGTTCTGGTTGACGACCAAGCGGTTGAGGTCCCAGTTCGGGAATGGAAACCGATGCAATCCTGCAAATTGGCTCGTACTGAGCGGTGCATGTGCGCCGGTATTTGCAAAGTAATCTGCCGGGCGGGGGCAAAGCTCCCACATGGCCTCCTGGCCCCTCGACAACAATTCTGGGTCGATGGCATTTTCAATTACAGAATAGCCGTCATCTCTTAGCTGTTGGATGTTTGCGTCCAAGACCTTCATACTTATTTCTATGGGCTCTGAGACGAGCCTACACTTGCGCTGATTGCGGCAGGTACTCAGTAGGCTCGCAACTCAGCATAACGATTGAGATGGTAGCGCCTGTCACCGTAAAGCATCTGTGCAACACGAGCACGCTTTATGAAAAACCCTATATCGAACTCGTCGGTCATACCGATACCACCATGCATCTGAATGCCCTCATTCGATGCAAGCTCAGCTACTTGACAGGTCTTTGCTTTAGCAGTGCTGGCAAGCAGTCCTGCCTCATCTAGCGACTCATCAAGTGCGCGCAACGCCTTTAACACAATCGATTTACAGAGTTCAATTTCAGTCCACAGTATGGCTGCACGATGCTGCAACCCCTGAAAGGAACCGATCTCTACACCAAATTGCTTGCGTTCATTGAGGTACCGCAACGTCCGACCGAAACACTCGTTCGCAATGCCGAGCAACTCAGCCGAAAGATGGACGTTCGCGATATTAAGCACCTTTTGCAGGGTCGCCAGACCGGCGCCTGACTGACCAATCAGTTGATCGGACTCTACGGTGACATCATTAATTTGCACAGTCGCCGAATTTCTACTGTCGACCATTTCTGTTTTAGTTATCGTAAGCCCCTCAGCGTCACGAGGAACAAGGAATAACAAGACATCTTCAGGATCTTCGTCCGCTCGCACAGAGACAATCAGATAATCCGCAACGTTGCCATCGACGACAAACGTCTTTTCCCCGTTCAGTGTGTAGCCGTCGCCACGCCTGACGGCTCTAGTGGCTATGCCTTGGGGGTTGTGTCGTGGGGCCTCATCGATAGCGAGCGCCAGCGTCAGATTACCAGCAGCGACTTTTGGGAGCAGCGCTAACCTATCACCGCCCAAGGACAACACAGATGCGCCCACAACCGCCGTCGAGAACAGTGGCGAACAAGCGAGTGTGCTGCCACACAACTCCATGATCTGACCCATCGCGACGTGACTAAAACCGAGTCCACCCTGCTCCTCCTGAATCAGAATTGATGGCCATCCCAGCTCCGCCATCT
>PBZM01000052.1 GCA_002731015.1 Gammaproteobacteria bacterium | reverse complement strand
CGAGGCAACATGCCTTTCACCGCGTGCTCGATAACTTTCTCTGGTGAGCGCTCAATCAATCGAGTGAAGCTCGCTTCCTTTAACCCACCCGGATAGCCCGTATGCATGTAATACATTTTATCCGATGCTTTCCGTCCCGTAACTTTTACCTTCCCGGCGTTCACTACAATTATATAGTCGCCGGTATCGACGTGCGGGGTGTAAAGCGTCTTGTGCTTACCGCGCAAGCGGCGGGCAACTTCAGTCGCTAAACGGCCTAGCGTCTGCCCATCGGCATCGATTACATACCAGTCGCGGCGCACGGTTTCTGCTTTCGCGCTAACAGTCTTCATGTTTACCTTCAGCTTTTGGGGTTGATCATTTTCGAACGAGGGCGGATTATAAATACGGACATTGTTTTGCGCAACATTCTTTTGTCAATGCGGTCGATGCGGCCGCTCCAAATATTCCACCGACTGCATTTCGAGCAATCTCGAACGACAACGATCCATCTCGAAAGCTAACCGACCTGTAACGTAGAGTTGGTCCATTGTAACGTCGGCCGCAAGAAGCAAATTCACTGATCGATCATAAAACTCATCAACTAAGTGCACGAAACGTCTGGTGACTTCATCGCAAGCCGCAGATAGTCGAGGAACTCCAGCGATAACCACTGTGTGGTAGAGCTTGGCTATCTCGATATAGTCAGGTACTGCCCGGCCCAGACCGCAAATGACATCAAAATCAAACCAGATGACATCTTCAGCGACGAACTTAACAGCGAGTCGTCTCCTATTGATCGTCACAAATGCTGCCTCAGTTTTCGTAGCCTCTGGCACCAGAGTAAATACCGACTCCCAAATAGCATCTATAGCGTTACTATCACAAGGCGTAAAATATAAGCTGGTTCGTTCGAGAGTTCTTAGACGATAATCCGTTTCAGAGTCAAGTTTGAAGGTCTCACAGTATCGCTGAATCAGTGAGATCGCTGGTAAAAAGCGATCTCGCTGTAATCCACCTTCATATAAATTTTCTGGCTCTATGTTGCTTGTGGTTACCAGCGCCACGCCCCGCCGAAACATACCATCAAATAAGGTGCCCAAGATCATCGCGTCAGTAATATCTGAAACGAAGAATTCATCCAGACACAACACTTTTCCACTGCGTGCAACCTCATCAGCAACCGTCTCTAACGGATTCTCGCTACCCTGTAGCTCCGCCAAGCGTTCGTGGACTTTATTCATAAAACGATGAAAATGTAATCGGATGGCTGTCCCTTCAGGCAAGGAGTCTACAAATAGATCCATAAGAAAGGTCTTCCCACGACCCACTCCTCCCCACAGATAAAGGCCTCGTTCAGGGCTCTCCCGCGATTGCCGTCGAAAGAGACCTTTCCGGTTTCCACTCCAAACTTTTCTTAAAACCAGCTGCTCTGCAAGGTGATCCAGTCGCTGAAGGGCTTGACGCTGACTTGGATCAGGACTAACTTTCCCGCCATCACTTAAATCGTCATACATGCGGGAAGCACAGACACGATTCATAAAAATCCTCGGTCCTGATAATGCGACGCAACCACTACTTTCAGTCGCGCGAGTGCCCCATGAAAAAAATGTCCACCCGATTCAGATCGAATGACTGAGGCCCCAACAGCTTCAGCATAGTCGGCGATGGCTCGAGGGCTAACCACTTCGTCGTCACTGTTGTATATTACTTTACAAGGCACGTTTGCGAGCGCCTCCACGTCAATCGGAAAATTCTCCACAGCTGGCGCTACTTGAAGAAGATCAATCACCTCACAAGCAGGTTGACGAGTCTTGAGCAATTTAATTAATTGTGCTGCGATGGAACCACCAAACGAAAAACCAGCTAAACAAAGTTTGGTAACACCTTGTTTAATCATTAGGGATGTAACAGCCGCCGCGTCTTGGAGTTCGCCGTCACCACGGTCCCATTCTCCATCACTACGGCCAGCGCCTCTGAAATTAAATGCGACAGCCGCTAGTCCGCTATCACGAGCCACTCTCGCGATTGTTGCGATTACCTTGTTTTCCATCGTACCGCCGTGTAGAGGATGTGGATGCAATAACAACAACGCTCGAGGCGGCATGGGCTTGTCCAGATCACACAAAAATGTGGCGGTTTCCGTCAGACCTGCCGGACCCTCTATGAATCGGATAAGCGGTGCCTTCATAAGTCTCCTTTCGAAAGGGCAGTCTAACTGCTCGCCCAAACAACTCAAACTCCGTACACTGAGCAAAAAGGAGAATACATCGTGGAATTGAATGCACTAATGTTGGGTTCGCTCATCATGACTTTCATCGCAGGCGGTTTTTTTGGCTGGTTGTTGAGACGGCCGAAAACAATCGCTATGGCACCACCGGACGTGGAACGGGAAAAGACACTCGCTGAAGCAAGACATCAAGGACTCTTGGATGATATCGAGCAACATCTTTCCAAGACCCAACAAGCGCTTATCGAACTAGCTGACCACCAGGCCGCGCTCGCTAACGACCTTCATGGAAAGCCTAATCTGGATATTAAGGAAGATCTACATGAAACAGATCCGCTTAAACCTCCTCGTGATTATGCAGATTCTCGCGGTCAGCTCCTTTGATCAGGCGGGGTTGTGATCGTCGAAAAAACACACTTCCAAATCAAGCTCGAGACTAATTTTCTCGCCAAGCGCCTGAACACCGTACCGTTCGGTGGCGTGATGGCCCGCCGCAATGTAGTGCACGCCGAGTTCGCGCGCTTCGTGGGTTGTACGTTCTGATATTTCCCCAGACAAATACACATCAGCACCGTACATGTATGCCTTACTTAAATAATCTTGCGCGCCACCAGTACATATTACTAGATGACTGACGGATTTATTCGCTCTCGACGACTCAATAACTAGAGGATCTCTGCCCAATTTTTCGGCCACACGTTTGGCAAGGGAGTCAATTGTTTGATCCGGGCCCAAAAATGTTGACCACATAAGCCCGTTTTCGCCTTCAACGGGCTTTCCGCCATGAAGGCCTAGTTGATCGAGCAATGATTTATTATTTCCAAACTCAGAATGGCAATCTAGTGGTAAATGATAAGCCAGTAACGAGATTTGATTTTGAATCAATTTTCTGACCCGCTGGCCTTTGATACCGGTTAAGGCTGGTGATTCGCGCTTCCAAAAATACCCATGATGAACTAATAAGGCGTCCGCTCCCCATGCGACTGACTGATCGATCACATCTGCTGAGGCCGTCACACCGAGTGCCAATCTAGCAACTGAATCACGTCCTTCAACTTGCAGACCGTTTGGGGCGTAGTCTCTAAAAATGCTTGGCTGCATCCAATCATCGAGCCTTTGGAGTAGTGTGTGTAAACTAATCATATCAATTCTCTATCTAGGACCCTCTATGCTACAACAAATCACGCGAATTCTCTGGCCAGTCATCACTGGGATTTTGATCGCGCTTCTAGTCCTGCGCGAATTCCCAGAACTCACCGGCCGAACACGCGGCGTCGAGCTGAATATTGTTGATTCAAATTCTTTCACCAACCAAACCCCTTCCGAAGATCCCTTCAGTTATGCCAGCGCAGTTGAACGAGCCGCTCCTGCTGTGGTGAATATTTACACTACAACCATCGTTGAAACACGAGCTCACCCCCTAGCGAGAGACCCCATTTTTAGGAATTTTTTTAATCTACCAAGTGAGCCGCATCGTAAACGATTGGAAGCTAGCCTTGGATCTGGCGTGATAGTATCTAGCAACGGTTACATTCTCACTAACCATCATGTCATTTCTGGTGCTGACGACATTGTAGTTGAATTGAAAGACGGTCGTGCCTCGAAAGCGTTGGTGGTCGGAACTGATCCTGATACTGATATTGCCGTTCTGAAAATTGAAATGGGTAATCTGCCTAAACTCATTCTGACAACATCGCCGGGCCAAGTGGGAGATCTTGTGTTTGCAATCGGCAACCCTTTCGGCGTCGGCCAAACCGTGACTATGGGTATTCTAAGTGCTAAGGGACGCGACCAAGTGGGCGTTACAAATTATGAAAACTTTATCCAAACTGATGCCGCCATTAATCCCGGTAACTCTGGAGGGGCACTAATTAACATACGCGGTGAGTTAATCGGTATCAATACCGCCATTTTCACGCGGAGTGGCGGTTCCAACGGCATCGGATTTGCGATTCCAGCCTCCATTGCCACTGCTATCATGCGAGAGCTTATCGATCATGGGCAGGTGGTTCGCGGTTGGATTGGCGTGGAAACGCAACCGCTCACCGATGAGTTGGCAGGCTCTTTCGGAATCAATAAAAAAGTTGGTGTATTAATTTCTGGCGTTTATCGCAAAGGACCAGCAGCAGAGGCTAATATTTTTCCGGGAGATATCTTGACACATATGAACGGTCGAAAAGTCGTAGACGGTCGTGCTGCTATGAATCAGGTCGCTGATTTGGAGCCCGGTACCAAGATATCTGTCAGCCTGCTACGAGACGGGCGGTCAGTAGACCGCACGATTCGTGTTGGTCAGAGGCCTAGTTCAGCTACTAATTGATCAATCGCTGTTAATAGCGTGTTTATCTCTTCAGAAGAACCCACCGTTATGCGCAACGTATCCTTCAACCTTGGGTGAGATCCATCTAGGCATTTTACGAGAATCTGTCGTAACTTCAGGGCCTCGAATATAGGTCGTGCCTTATCGACCTCACACTTTACCACAACAAAATTTGCCTCTGACGGCCATACATTGAACCCACGCTTCTCCAATTCATGCGTTAATTTCGTTCGTTCTTTCCGGATACAATAACTCTGTTCTTCGAGAATCTGAGCGTGCTCTAGTGCGAACTGCACTGCGGTTTGCGAAAGCACATTGATGTTGTATGGCAAGCGCATTTTATCGAGCTCAGATATCCACGCTGGATGACCCACCAACATACCAAACCGACTTCCAGCGAGGCCGACTTTCGATAGCGTTCTCATTACCAACACGTTTGGATATGTAACCGACCAATCCAAGAAATCCGCATCCGTGAATGCTGTATAGGCTTCATCAATAACAACCAGAGCCTGGGTCGATTCAACAATCTTTGCCAATCGCTCACGCGAAAACAGATTCCCGGTAGGGTTATTTGGTTGTGGAACAAATATTACGGCAGGATCAGTTTTGCGCAGGCAAGCGAGCCAGCCGTCCAGATCAATATCAAACGATGAGTCTAGGGGAAGAGCGCGGAAAGCCACCGAATATTGGTCAGCGAGCACTTTAAACATGACAAAACTTGGATCAGGAGCACACACACTCCGCCCAGAACCAATCAAACTGGAAATTAAGAGCGCAATGATTTCGTCTGAACCGTTTCCAAACAGAATATCTAACGTTTCAGGGATCCCCATCCACTGCCTTAAAGGGACCCTTACGGCGCTGGCATAAGGATCTGGATACCGGTTTAAACTACATTTGGCTATCCGCTCTGCGTATTGCGCTCGCAGACAGGAGGGCCACACAAAAGGATTCTCCATTGCATCCAATTTGATCATGCCTGTCGCATCTTGGACATGATAAACGGCACCTAGTCGCACGCGTTCAGGGATCAAGAGTTGAATCAGTTCCTCACGCGTCACGACGATACTCGGCAGAACGGGCGTGCGCAGTCAGCCCCTCTGATCGCGCCAGCGTTGAGGCCACGTCTGCAATCGTTTTCGCACCCTCGTTTGAGCAATAAATCACTGAGGAACGCTTGATAAAATCATAAACACCTAACGGGGACGCGAAGCGCGCAGTCCCAGATGTCGGTAAGACATGATTCGGACCCGCACAGTAATCTCCCAGAGATTCTGGTGTAGAGCGCCCCATGAAAATAGCGCCAGCGTTATGAATTGCCGGAAGCATTATTTCAGGATCATCGACACATAACTGGAGGTGCTCGGGTGCAATTCGATTAATGGTATCTATTGCATTTGCACGATTGAATGCCTCGATAAAGATACATCGGTTATTGATTGATTTCGCAATAATCGAGGCTCGCTCGAGTGTTGGAAGCAATCGGTTCATTGACTCACGAACCTTATCAGCAAACGATTGATCACAGTGCACCAATATTGGCTGCGCATCTTCATCGTGTTCGGCTTGACTAAATAGATCCATCGCGATCCAATCTGGATCCATCGGCGGCTCCACATAGACTAATATTTCGGAGGGCCCTGCAATCATGTCGATACCCACCTTGCCGAAGACCTGTCTCTTGGCATTCGCAACCCAAGAATTTCCCGGCCCGACAATTTTATCGACAGGAAAAACAGTATCAGTTCCATATGCTAGAGCCGCCACAGCCTGAGCACCACCAATAGTTATAACCCTATCAACCTTCGCGAGATGAGCCGCTGCCAATACGATTGGATTTAATTGACCTTTCGGAGCCGGTACGACCATTTGTATTAGAGGAACACCAGCAACTTTAGCTGGGATTGAATTCATAAGTACAGATGATGGATAGGTCGCTTTACCACCCGGCACATAGAGACCAACTCGACTCATCGGTCGAACCTCTTGTCCAAGTAAAATTCCATCGTCCTTTTCAGGTAGACGCCAACTGGCTTCTTTTTGCGCTTCATGGAACGTCCAGATGCGATCGCGTGCGGTACTCAAAGCTACTTTTAGCGAGTCAGACAACTCTCGAAATGCATCCTCTAAAGCCGGTGCATCTAAAACGAGATCTGACGCGCTATCAACAAAATTTTCATCAAGCTCTCGTGTCAAACGAAGAAGTGCTTCGTCACCCCCTGAACGCACGGCATCAATGATCTCAGCTACACGTGTCTGGCGCGAGACGTCACTCACAGATTCCCAGTCTGTCAATTCAGCGAGCCGCACTTCAAAATTGGCATCAGTTGTTTTTAGCAAGGTTGGTTTAACTTGCATGTTGATTCTTAGTCCATTTATTCAATTTTTCGATCATTGGAATTATGTGCTGATGGCGAGTCTTCATCGCCACCCGAGATACTATTAATCGAGCGCTCGAGTAAAAGATTAAATCGCGTGGCTCGAGACCATTAGCCTTTAAGGTGTTACCTGTATCTACCACATCAACAATAACATCGGCTAGACCAACGAGAGGAGCCAACTCCATAGCACCATAGAGTTTAATTGGATCTATCTGACGTCCCTGCGAGGCAAAGTGCCGCCGTGCAATATTTACATACTTCGTTGCGACGCGGATCCGACCCTTCACCGGCAATTCAATACCCTTCTGCATTGCCGTCATTAGTCGACACTTGGACAGCTGTAGATCAACAGGTTCACATAGCATATCAGAACCATACTCCACTAGAATATCCTTGCCAGCAATACCCAAATGTGCCCCACCGCGCTCAACATAAGGCGGAACATCGGCCGCACGTAAAACTAGTAGCTTGACCCCCGGATGCCTAGTGTCGAACATTAATTTACGGCTACCCGTCAACGACTCGATTGGTTCAATACCAAGCTCTGTCAATAGTGACGATGTCTCGTCTAGTAACCGGCCCCTTGCCAGAGCAAAGATGAGGGACTGTGTCATAATCGCACTCTCTCAATATCTGCGCCGAGACGACGCAATTTTTCTTCAATTCTCTCGTAACCACGATCAATGTGATAAACACGATCGACAACGGTTTCGCCCTCGGCAACTAGACCGGCAATAACAAGTGATGCCGATGCTCTTAGGTCAGTACTCATCACTGGAGCGCCCTTGAGCCGATTTACGCCAACCGTGCTAGCGGTCGCTCCATGAAGATCGATTTCTGCACCCATCCGTTGCATCTCAGGGATGTGCATCATACGATTTTCAAAAATTGTTTCGGTCACCCGCCCAACTCCCTCAGCGCCCGAGTTAAGTGCCACAAACTGCGCCTGCATATCAGTCGCGAAACCCGGATATTCGGCGGTAGTAATATCTACCGCCTTGGCGCGTTTCCCCCTCATATCGAGAGAAATGGTAGTCTTG
>PBZM01000051.1 GCA_002731015.1 Gammaproteobacteria bacterium | reverse complement strand
TTAGGCGATTGAAAGGCAAATGAGATCAACGCGTCATCCTTGCCCATACCAATTAAACTGGCGGCTAAATCACGAACCTGCATGTTCAGCGATATGGATACCTGAAACCCCCAGCGTCTGAGTCGTCGCTCGAGATGGACACCCAAGGGGGCAGCGCTACCGCGACCAACAATGAATATATTTTTCGCGTTCACGAGGATATTAGCCGCATTATCTATTTCGGCTTGGGAGACCGTCTCCTCTATGGCCTCGATAGCAGCGATTTCAGTATGTATTAGCATGGACAGACTCGAGCTTTCGTCCGCCTTACTCAGGCGTCGTCTGACTCGTTCGCCCGGCCCAAATGCTACCTTGGTTTCACTTTGGAGCGCTCTTCGCATTCCCGGAAAACCATCAAAACCTAGCTTGCGGGCCAAACGGACCACCGTGGACGCATGAACGCCTGCTTGGTTTGCTAACTCGTGCGCAGAATAGAAGACGGCCTGAGAGGGATCACTAAAGATAATTGAGACAAGGGCCTTGTCTGAATCTGTTAATCGCCCGCTAAAGGTTTCTACAGCAAGCTTGAAGCTCATATTTTGACGACCAAGTTTTTTTATTTTGCAATACTTATAGCATAAAAAAAATTATCTGCAATATTATTTTCAACATAGATCGCTAGGCAATTCTGGATTGTGCGATTGGCTTTTTCAGCTAACGGAGGTATCGAAACTCTAAGGACTAATACAAATTTTCATTCGTTGGGCGCGCTCTGAACATGCGTATAAAGCCAAATCTGGGGGCGTCTATGGATTTGTCGAGGATTTAACTGGTTGAGATTTTACTAACCCGACTGCTGTCTTTTTTGTTGGATTTTTTTACCGATTCGGAAAAAAAGAAGGATACAAAGGACTGGTGCCTCTTGTCTTGCGCTAACGAGAGGTGAATCGACAACGGAAACCCCACTTCATTGGTGGAGAGAGCGATTAGTCTTTGCATTGCTGACCAACGCAATTGCAGTTAGAACGCTAAGGCGCACTTGACGAAACTTTCCTAACCTCAGGGGGTTATTTTTCCCGCAGGAGAATCAGGCCACCTGTAAATAAAGTAAATAGGCTCCACTAATGAAAATTAATTGTTTTTAAGGTTAGGCGGATACCCCAGGGATGTCTTCAATAATAGAAGTCCGAAACGTTACTAAGAAATATGCAGACGAAAAAGTGGCGCTCGCCGATCTCTCGGTCAACATAACTGCGGGTGAGATCATCGCTTTGCTTGGTCCTAACGGTGCCGGTAAGACGACCCTAATCTCAATAATTTGTGGGTTAACCACCCTTACTGCTGGGAATGTTTTTGTCGATGGTCTTGATATCGAGACAGACTATCGTAAGGCCCGCTCGTTAATTGGTTTGGTGCCTCAAGAGCTCGTTCTCGAGCCCTTCGAGACAGTTTTGGGGACTGTGACGTTGTCGAGGGGGCTCTTCGGTAAGTCCCCGGATCCGGAACTGATTAAGAGCATCCTTGAAAATTTATCATTGTGGGATAAGCGAGCTTCACCCATACGGGAGTTGTCCGGTGGGATGAAACGCCGTGTCTTAATTGCTAAGGCACTTAGTCATGAGCCAAAGATTTTGTTCTTGGACGAGCCAACAGCCGGGGTCGATGTTGACCTGAGGCGCGACATGTGGCGGCTCATAAAAGATCTAAAAGCAAGCGGTGTGACAGTCGTGCTGACCACACACTATATAGAGGAAGCTGAAGAGATAGCGGATCGGATAGCGGTGATAGACGGGGGAAAGATCTTGTTGATCGAGGATAAGAGTGTGTTGATGGAGCGTTTGGGTAAAAAACAGCTTTCTATCGATCTAGATAAACCATTATCGAGATTACCAGCGACCCTGAAAGAACTAGGAATAATTCTAGAAAATGAAGGCAAGAAATTGATTTATAACTATAATGTTGACTTATCTGATTCAAAGATATCAGAAATCTTACTGGCTATACGCTCGGAACAGATCCAAATTAATGATGTCCACACAGAGCAAAGCTCGCTTGAGGACATATTCATTGAGCTGGTCATGGAGGGTCAATCTTGAACTTATACGCGATCAAAGCGATCTATGTTTTTGAAATGGCTCGGACGTTCCGGACGCCCCTACAGTCATTTGCGTCCCCAGTCATATCAACCATTCTTTACTTCGTAGTGTTTGGGTCTGCCATCGGCAACCGAATGCTTCCGGTTGGTGACGTCTCTTATGGTGCGTTTATCGTGCCGGGCCTGATCATGTTGACGGTGATGACTCAATCTGTTGCAAATGCCTCGTTCGGAATTTATTTCCCCACATTTCTGGGCACGATTTATGAACACTTATCTGCACCGATTTCGCCGTTCGAGATGGTTGCAGGTTACGTTGGTGCTTCCGCGACAAAGTCAGTTGTAGTTGGTTTCATTATCCTTGCGGTGTCCTTCTTGTTTGTGTCTCTCAAAATAGAGCATCTCATTGTAGCGGTTTTGTTTCTGATTATGACGGCATTTTGTTTCTCTCTCCTTGGGTTCATCTTAGGTTTATGGGCTAAAAATTTTGAGCAACTTAGTTTCGTGCCGACCCTCATCATTACCCCCTTAGTTTTTCTAGGTGGAAGTTTTTACTCCATCGATATGCTCCCATCGACCTGGCAAGTTGTGAGTATGTTCAACCCCGCGATGTATCTCATATCTGGATTTCGATGGGCATTTTTTGGTGTCTCAGAGGTCCCGATACAATTCTCTTTTTTGGCGGTGATATTGTTTGCGGGGTTATTTGTGAGCGTCATCGGTTACATGTTCAAGACAGGGTACCGACTCAGAAATTAGTCGAACGGTTGCGTATTTGATTTTGCTTGGATGAGTAAATAAGTATCATCTTTTTATGAAAATGATTTTTGTGTTGGTGTATTTCATACCCGGGACCTTTGATCCCATTGATACTGGTATGAAGTTTGACACCCTCGACGAGTGCAACGACGCCGCTTTCGAAATGTCTTCAGATTTTGATATGCGTTACAGCCTCCAGTGCATACCTCAGGACTCGGGTGAGCGACTTCCCAAGATTTCCTGAGCGGCGTAATAATCTTTGAAGTTCTTGCGCAACGTCTAAAGAGGATTCGACTTTTGGCTATTACCCCTCGATTTGCAGCGTTTAGGTTGCTATATTCGAACTAGATATAACCTTAGATCAATACAGGGATACGTTGATGGGGAAAATCTATGAGCCGTCTCTTCCGAAGCTGATGGAAGCGATCGCGGCCGAGGCGAGAGGAATGAAGGGCCTCGATCGTCGCAACTTCCTCAAGGGTGGTGTTGCGGCCGTGGCGGGCCTTGCTAGCGTGCAAATTATTCCAAAAGCTAGCGCATCGTCGAATCTTCCCCCGAACCTTCCGAAATGGCAAAGCCATCTAGGTCCCGGCGTTGTCTCGAAGCCTTATGGTGAGCCTTCGGAGTTTGAAGACCTCCAGCGGAGAACAGTTCCGTGGTTGACCGTAGATGCCGCATCATCGATTTCGATGACACCTCTACAGGATCTTGAGGGAATAATCACACCCAGCGGATTAGTGTTTGAACGCTACCACGGTGGCATCCCAAACGTTGACCCGGATCAACATCGTCTGATCATCCATGGTCTGGTTGAGCGCCCGCTGGTTCTGACCATGGAAGATTTGAGACGTTTCCCTTCTGTCTCAGAGATTCGCTTCATAGAGTGCCCGGCAAATGGTGGAATGGAGTGGCGTGGGGCGCAGATGGAAGCGTTACAATTTACCCACGGCATGCTGGCCTGCTGCGAGTGGACCGGTATTAAGCTCTCGACTCTCCTCGACGAGGTCGGTGTTAAACCGGAAGGGAAATGGGTTCTGGCGGAGGGAGCGGATGCGGCGGGTATGTCGCGATCGATCCCGCTGGAGAAGGCGCTCGATGATACTATCATCGCTTGGGGCCAGAACGGTGAGGCGCTTCGTCCTGAACAGGGCTACCCTCTGCGCATGCTGAACCCGGGCTGGGAGGGGAACACCTCCGTGAAGTGGCTTCGCCGGCTAGAGATAGGCGATCAGCCGTGGCACCACCGCGAAGAGACTTCGAAATACACGGATCTGATGCCGGACGGGCGAGCGCGCCGGTTCTCGTGGGTGCAAGAGGCAAATTCTGTCATCACATCGCCATGCCCAGAGAAACCTCTTAAGCAAGCAGGATTCGTAGAGATCCGCGGATTTGCTTGGTCGGGTCGTGGAAAGATTAGGGCGGTAGATATCTCATTCGACGGCGGTGTGAACTGGGAACGTACCGAGCTCAAAGGGCTCGTATTATCTAAAGCGCTGACGCAGTTCAGTTACAGGACCACCTGGGATGGGCAGCCGTGGCTATTACAGTCCCGTGCGATTGATGAAACAGGCTACGTGCAGCCAACATTGAAGCAGTTGCGCGATGAGCGTGGTGGTTGGTCGATATATCACAAGAACTCAATACATACTTGGAACGTTATGGAAAACGGAGACGTTTTTAATGTTCAGATCTCTTAAGTCAATCCCGCTTGTTCTGGTAATTACGTTTTCTGCGGTCGCGTCAGCGGGTCCACTCGGTATCGGTTCTACGGCGACTCCTGAAATGATCGCCGGGTGGGACATTGATATCCGTCCAGACGGGGCCGGTCTACCTCATGGAGAAGGTTCGGTAGCGCAAGGCGAGGGTTTATATGAGGCCAAGTGTGCGAGTTGCCATGGACTATTTGGAGAGGGCGAGGGCCGTTGGCCCGTCCTCGCTGGGGGCGACGGCACGCTCGATACACTTCATCCAGAAAAAACTGTGGGCTCATACTGGCCATACGCTTCGACTTTATGGGACTACATCCACCGAGCGATGCCATACACTGCTCCGCAATCCCTGACTGACGAAGAGACTTATGCAATTTCAGCATACGTTCTATATCTCAACGACATCGTCGACGAAGAGTTCGTTGCGAATAGGGAGACCTTTGCTCGAGTGAAGATGCCGAATGAAGAAAATTTTTATGTAGACAATCGTCCTGACGCACAGAACGAGCGTTGTTTTAAAAATTGTGCAGATCCCAAGACTTTTGAAATCGTTACGACGATTAATGGATTGACGCCGACGGGCCACTTTAAGGAGGACTCTGGCGTTGCTGCTAATCACTATGAAGGGAATCCTTCCGCGGCAAGCGAGTCGGGAATCAGCAAGGTAATGAATAATACTAAAATCGTACTGTCAGATAAGGCAACCGTTGGAAAGGGTGTGTACGATATGGCTTGTCAGGCTTGTCACAATCCTGGGATCGCAGGTGCTCCCAAGACGGGTGACAAGGCTGCTTGGGTAAGTCGCATAGATCAGGGAATGGATATCCTGAATGGTCACGCGATTAACGGCTATCAGGGCGCAGACGGAGTTATGCCCGCGAAAGGTGGCAATATGTCGTTATCGAACGACGATGTAATAAACGCGGTAGCGTTTATGGTTGAATCGAGTCGTTAGGCTTGGTTCTAACTCGTTCTACGGAGAGGTAACTATAATGAAGAAGGAGCTCCTATCGGCCATGCTTATTTCCGCTCTCGTATCGCCCTTGGCGATCGCTGACGCTGTGAAGCAGGGCAAGGAAATCGCGTGGAGTCGAAAAAAGGGTAATTGCCTGACATGCCACATGATGGATGATGGACAACAGACTGGAAACTCGGGTCCGCCGCTCATGGCGATGAAGGCTCGTTACCCGGACAGAGCTAAGTTACGTCAGCAAATCTGGGATCCCACTAAACGAAACCCGCTGACAAATATGCCCCCATTCGGTCGCAATAAAATTTTGACTGAGGCAGAGATCGACGCGGTCGTTGATTATCTGTATTCACTTTAAACTCATAATAGGAGAGATGCGATGAATCGTCGTAGCATTTTAAAGGCAGCGGGTGCAATCATGGCCGCTGCAGCAACAGCTGTTGCATTCCCGCGTATGGTTTTCGCCGGGTACAACGCGAAGGCCTTCAAGAATCCAAAGATGGATGACTCTCTGAATGAGTTGTTCGGGTCCAGCACGACCGCACCCAGCGGTGATATAAAGCTCAAGGCCCCAGATATCGCAGAGAACGGGGCGGTCGTACCGATAGAGATATCGACCTCACTGAAGGCAGACCGTATTGCGTTCATGGTGAAAGAGAACCCAAACCCGTTAGCAATAGTGGCAGACATCCCAGCTGGGACTCAGTCTACGGTAAAGACGCGTGTCCGCATGGGTAAAACAACCCAGGTGATGGCAGTGGTAAGTGCGGATGGGAAGCTCTACACGGCGTCTAAAGAGGTGAAGGTTACAATCGGCGGCTGCGGCGGTTAAAAGGGGGATTTAGATATGTCATCAATTCGTATTAAAGCAAAAGAGCGGAAGGGAAGCGTCGATGTGAAGACGCTGATGAAGCACAAAATGGAAACAGGCTTGCGCAAGGGCAAGGACGGTAAAAAGATTCCAGAGCACTGGATTACTGATGTTACCGCTGAGTCGGGTGGAAAGGTCGTTTTCGCGGCGGCGTTCAATACGTCGATCTCTAAGGACCCATATCTAGCCTTTAAGTTCGAGGGTAAGAAAGGGGATACCGTGAAGATTTCTTGGAAGGACAGCAAGGGTAAAACCGATTCCGCCGAGACGAAGGTTAAGTAGCTGAGAGGAGACAGTGAAATGAAAAAAGTAATAAGTTCGGCTTTGGTCGGCACCCTCAGTCTGGGCATCGCTTTCGGTGTCTCGGCTGGGCCGGTGGAGGATCAGGCTGCTTTCCAAAAGTACTACGAGAATAAGTTCCCTGACACGCCTACGGCAGATTTTGCGAACGGGGTCTATTCGATTCTTCCTACAGCTCGTGAGCAGTGGGAAGCGATCGAAGAATTCCCACCCTACGAAATCGCTATTGAAGCCGGTGAAGCGTTTTATAATAAGACGTTCGCGAATGGCAAGTCGCTAGCTGACTGCTTTGGGCCGGACGGTGCTGTGCGTAATCAGTATCCCAAGTGGGATAGTGATCGTGGAATGGTCGTGACGATGGAGCTCGCAATCAACGAATGCCTGACTGCGAACGGTGAGAAGCCATTGAAGTACAAAAAAGGGAAGATCACCGAAGTAACGGCGTACATGTCTTTTAATTCTCGAGGCCAAGAAGTGGACGTAAAAATCCCATCAGATGACCCGCGGGCGCTCGCTGCTTATGAGAACGGTAAGGAGCACTTTTACACGAAGCGAGGGCAGTTGAACTTCGCGTGCGCTGATTGTCATATGTTGACAGCCGGTAACTTATATCGTGCTGATACTACGTCACCTGGATTTGGTCATGGAACTCATTGGCCGGTGTACCGTTCGAAGTGGCAATCGATGGGAACGTTGCACCGCCGCTTTGGTGGATGCCACAAAAATATCCGTGCAAATCCTTATAAAGCGCAGGGCGAGGAGTATAGGAACCTTGAATATTTCGTAACTTATATGTCTAACGGTCTGACCTTTAACGGTCCGGGCGCGCGGAAGTAAGGAATTGTTATGAGAAATGGATTGAAAACAATTGCCTTGGGACTGGCGCTTATCGCCCCAGTTTCTTTTGCTGGCAGCGGCACTACGGCGGAGCATATCGAGGCCGCGACTGCTGCTTACAAAAAATTGGCAAAGGAAAGCAGTTATCAGTGGACAACCACCGTCAAGGCTATCAAGGCAGCGAAGAAGGCCCTAGAGGCCGGTGACGACAAGGGGGCTCGCAAGCTGGCGCATCAGGCGATGGATCTCGTTGAGGCGACTCGTCTCCAAGCGAAGATCGAGTCGGAAACCTGGCGGATGAGGGTTCCTAAGTAGTTAACTTCTGGATTGAAAAAAGCGGCCCTCGGGTCGCTTTTTTTGTTATCGGGGTTAATAGGTCAATGGGGTATCAGACTAAACGGGTACTCAATACTTAGCGCGTAAAGAGACCCCGATCGTCGTTAGGTCTGGCGACCCGTATCTGCCACTACTAGCCCGTCTCGCCCGGATAGTCCGCGATGCCCGGGTTTTCATTCATTCCGACGACTTTCGGGTTGTTCACTTTGCTTAATCTTAAGACTTCATCGCTTCCCTTATTCTTGAGGATGTAGTCCCGAATCACGTCCCAGATCAGTCGTCCTTCGGGGGTCCGGTTTACAGTAGCCCAGCCAGTCACTTTGTAGACTTTTTTGGGATCGATGGGCTCCCCGTTATCCAGTCGGGCCTCAGAAATTCGTTCGCCTAACCCCTTTTTCGGTGAAATGGTGTAGTCCATGCCTCCAATCCGTACCATGTCTCCCCCTGATTGGAGGTAGGGATCTGGATCAAACAGGTTGTCCGCTACCGCCTCCAGAGTTTGAAGTAGTTGCTCTCCCGTCATCTCGGACACATAGGTCTCAGAATAGGTTGTCGCGACCTGACTCATAACGTCATCCATGGTGATCCAGTCGCCCTCAAGAGTAGTCGTACCCCAGCGAACACCCGCCGACATCGCCACGTCGGCGTTATACTCCCAGCGTAGCGCGTTACAGATCACCTGATCCCAGGTGCCCATGAAATTCCCACGGCGGTAGAGCAGACGATCGGCTTTGCCGAGCTTCTCGGTGAGGATCTCGTCGTAGGTCTTACCGACCCAGCTCGGTGTGAAGCGAGCGTCCTTACGACGGCTCTGAATGATCGTGTCAGTGTATTTGGTCTGACGCATTTGTGAGATATATGCTTGCATCTCTTTGTCCGCCTTGAGCCAACCGCTGATCACGGGAAACATCTGATATGAAAGCCCTTCAAGCTGGCCATCACCAAACCTAAAGTCCATGCAGCCTACAAACTTTCCATTGGAACCAGCGTTGGTGACCCAGCAATCGTGTCCGGAGGGATTCTTGACCTTTACGGGGAGCGGGCAGCCATCGTGGGTGTGTCCACCGAACACAGCATTAAGGCCCGGGACCCTTTCGGCCATCTTTATGTCCACATCCATTCCGTTGTGTGACACTAACACCACGGCGTCGGGAGACTCGTCACCACGAATTTGTTCAACGAGTTCAGCCATATCATCTTCTCGAATACCAAACGACCAGTCGGGGAAAAACTCTCTCGGGTTAGCATTTGCTGTCCGGGGAAACGCCTGCCCTACGACAGCTATCCGGGCACCATTGATTTCTTTTATGACGTAGGGCTGGAATGCGTGTCCCGTGTCTTCATCGTATAGTCCACGCCCATCGAATCGCTCTACCAGTGCTGGATAATCATCACCGAACAGAGAGTCCTCCAGTACGCGTACGTTTTGGCCAATAAAGTCGCCCTTGAACAGGGAGACATTGGAAAGCACCTCATCTTCACGGTATGTGAATTCCCAATGTCCGACCATAACGTCAATGCCGAGAATGTTTGAGGCTTCAACCATATCAACACCCCGAGTCCACAGCGATGTTGCAGAGCCTTGCCAAAGATCTCCACCGTCCACGGTGAGGGTGTTCCCCTGTCCCCCAGCCTGGTCACGTAGATGATCCAGTAGGGTTTTAACATGCGCAAAACCACCGGTACGACCGAGTCGCTCCGCATGTTTTGAAAAGTTTAGATACGTGAATGCGTATTCTTCTGGTGTTCCCGGCTCGAACTCATTCGCGTCGAGGAACTTTTTACCAACGATATGTGGGAAGCGACCATACGCGTCACCTACGCCTAAGTTAACATTAGGCTCTCGGAAGAAGACCGGGAGCAGTTGACCGTGCACATCTGTCACATGGAGGATACGCACGTCACCATTCATCGGTTTATCATAAAATCCCGGTGGAGCGGACTCGTTTGCGAGGGCGCGTGAGCTTGAGATAACTGGAATCGATCCAGCCGCGGCCGCGGCCGCCATGAGTTTCATAAATTGACGGCGATTGAGAGTATTCATGCTGGTCCCTGCAGTCGTTTTAACCAATTACTTGAAGGGCCAAATCGCTATGCTAGCATCCGGCCTAGTTTCCTTTAACGTTCGAGTGTATGTCGTTTGCAAAAGATCATTCAAAAACTTTTGTTATTCTTCACAGTTATAACCTTATCTCTACCAGCTAATGCGGATGTTGTGAAGCCTGCATTAGTTGAAGTAAGCGTATTCTCTGATGGATCAACGTTTGTACAGATCCGGACAAGTTTAGAGGCCTTATTGACCGGGATTAATGGACAGTACCGGAACACGCAAGACGCACCAAATTCTGAAGAATATGATAGGTACAGAGAGCTCGGACCGGACGAGCTGAAGATAGTATTCGAGGATTTTTATGCAGAGCTACTGGACGGTATCTCCTTAACGGCCGATGGCAGGAAAATACCTCTTTCAGTGAGTGTGGTAGATATACCACCACGGGGGTATACCAAAGTACCGCGGACCAGTGTCATTGAGCTGGCGGGTGAAATCCCGGCCAGGGCCAGATCCTTGCGATGGTACTATCCGCTGCGTTTTGGAGATCAGGCCGTCCGAGTCCGACAAGTTAACGAGTCCAGCGGCGAGTACCATTGGTCCGGATATCAGTGGATCACGAAAGACGAACCATCGAGACCATTTTCACTGACAGAGGTCTATACAAAACCGACATTCTGGTCTGTCGCCGTTACATATATAGAGATTGGTTTTTTGCACATCGTGCCCGGGGGGTTGGACCACATACTTTTCGTTCTCGGAATATTTCTGATTTCGATGCGACTGAGGCACCTGATCCTGCAAGTCACAATGTTCACGGTTGCACACTCGATAACCCTTTCTTTAGGTGCATTCGGTTTCATTTCATTTCCCCCAAGATTGATTGAGCCGATGATCGCCCTCTCAATCGTCTATGTGGCTCTCGAAAATTTGCTGACGGATCGACTCAGCCGTTACCGGCTGCCGCTTGTATTTGGGTTTGGCTTACTGCACGGGTTGGGGTTTGCGTCGATTTTGACTGAGTTTGGGCTGCCGGAAGATCTCTATTTGGCTGCCCTGTTATGGTTTAACCTCGGCGTCGAGTTTGGCCAGCTGGCTCTCTTAGTGGGTGCCTATCTAGCGATTACCATTTGGTTTAATGATCCCTCGAGGTACCGCAGCATTATCACTATTCCCGGGTCTGCATTGATTGCGGTAGTTGGAGCATTCTGGGTACTGGAGCGTGTGGCTTACTTTTATTTTAATTAGCAGGCGGCAGGTTCCTGATCGTTTCTTCGATCTCATATGCATAAAAGTCAACAATATCGGGTACCCCATATTTGGGCGGCGCCAACGGGTCGCCCCGGGGGCTCAAGAAAAGTAAGGTGGGTG
>PBZM01000050.1 GCA_002731015.1 Gammaproteobacteria bacterium | reverse complement strand
TACGCAAGACGGCCCGACGTGCAATCCGTAGTCCACAATCATAGCATGAACATTATTCCTTTTGGGGTAACCAAAAAGCCTATAAAACCCTTACTTCATATGTGTGCATCAATGGGAAGTGATGTACCTATATGGGACTCCCGCGACAAATTTGGGGACACTGATTTGTTGGTCCGCTCGATGGACATGGGTTACGACTTAGCTGATGCTCTAGGCGATAAACAAACGGTATTGATGCGTGGTCATGGATGTACCGTAGTCGCTGCATCACTTCGCTTGGCAATATTTGCGTCTGTATATTTAGAGATGAACGCCGAGATTCAATTAAAATCCCATATGCTCTCTGGCGACAACATTACCTTCCTAAGTGCGGGCGAGGTAGAGCAAATCATTGGAAGCCAAACCTCATTCATTATTGAACGAGCATGGGAAAGATGGTCCCGACGCGCGGAAAGATCTTATGACCCTGAGCCCAATCAAGTTAACTTTGACTAGGCGAGCGCACAAGAGGCCCTTTGCAAGCGGGTCTCATCACTGCACAGCACAGTCGTGCGGTTAATCAGTCTGATGTCGGGGTAGCTATAACCCCCCATAGCACAGTGTAGGACACTCCTGTTGTCCCACATCACGACGTCTCCCTCAGCCCACACGTATTCAAGCTTAGCGCTCGTCCTCTCAAGATGTACGAAAAGCTCATCGAGAATCGACTGGCCCTCATCATCGGGAATTTCCGCGATGCCAATCGTAAATCTGGGGCTAGCGAAAAGAATCATCTCTTTGGTTTCAGGATGTTCATAGACAAGAGGATGTTGCACGGGTGGATGTTTTTCTAACTGCTTAGCGTAAAATTCGCGGGCATTAACCCTATTTTCTGAGATTGTTACACGTGGATTCACCAGCTTACTAACACAATGAATCCCTTCCAAACCCTGCACGATTTTTTTCAGATCATCTGAAAGCTCCTGATACACCGCAGCCATATTTATAAAACCGGTATTCCCCCCGCTGGCCGGTGTCTTCAAACAATGAAGAATGGAACCAAGAGGGGGATCAATTTGCCAAGACAGATCAGAGTGCCATTCCACACCGGCGTCAACAACACCGATCGGTTTTCCATCCTTCAAATCGTTTGATAACACCAAAATTTCGGGAAAACCGTCTAATAAAGACTGATTGTTACTATGAACATCGCAAGCACCAAAGCGCTTAGAAAATAAAATATGCTGCTCCGGCGACAACCTTTGATCCGAAAAAGCAATAACCTTGTTCCTAACAAGGGATTGATAGACAAAATCAAAATTTTCAGCACTCAGTGTCTCAGAAAGATCAACTCCGTTGATTCGTACACCGATTGCATCTGACAACGGTTCAACTGACGGCCTCATAAAATCCTCCTATGTATCTTGTATAACAATATTTCCCTGCGTGTCCAGCCCGGCAGTCTGAAAAGGAATGACCAGCGTCGTGGTATCCGACTGTTCTATGACGAGTGGACCCTCATACATTCGATTCGATTCCATCATCTCACGTTGTATCACCGGGACCTCAAAACGCTTTGCAGATCCGTCGAGATCAAAAATTACAGTTCGAGCATGAGGTTCTTTTTCCAACACTCCAGTCACGGGTAATACATCAAAGACTGATTGGTCCCGATCCGGAGCAGCACGACCTACCAATCGATAAGACATAATCTCTACGGGTTGCGTATCAGCTGCATGACCGAATTTTTTTGCATGCATGTCATCAAAGTCAGACCGAATAGTATTTGTACTTAAATCGTCAATATTCACCGCCACGGACAACTCGTAACCCTGCCCCTGATATCTCAGGTCCATATATCGCTCAAGTGTCAAACTGGACCGGGGGAAACCTTCTTCATGAAATTTAGTAAATGCGTCTTGCTCGAGATCACTGAAGACGTCTTTTACCATTTCGGATGTCGAATCCGAGAGGGCCTGTGGCTTAGTGCTTATAAACTCATGTTTAACATCAGCTTGTAATAGGCCCAAGGCTGACGTGACACCAGGTCTGGACGGAATCAGTACCTGTTTGAGGCCGAGCTCTCGCATAATCCTCGATGCGTGTAACGGGCCGGCTCCGCCAAATGCTACAAGCGTAAATTCCCTCAAATCTAATCCTTTGCTCGTCGCAAGCGCCCTGACAGCCTCAGCCATTTTAATATCAACCACCTTGAGCACGCCGAGCGCAGCATCCTCTACAGAAAGATCAAGAGGTTTTGCTAACTTTTGATTAATGACATTTTTTGCGGCTTCGATATCGAGGGTGAGATGATCTTTAACCTCTTCTCGGTTATCCAAATATCCGAGGATTACATTACAGTCAGTGACCGTAGGCGTCACTCCACCTCTTCCATAAGCTACAGGGCCAGGAACCGCACCTGCACTCTCTGGTCCGACATGTAACAGACCACCTTCATCAACCCAGGCGAGGGTACCTCCTCCAGCCGAAAGGGTCTCGACCTGAACTGAGGGAAGACAAATGTGGCGGCCATCTATATCGAACCGATCCCTTATCTCGACTTCACCACCTTCGGTGACTGCGACGTCGCAGCTAGTGCCTCCCATATCGAATGAAATACCATGCTTAAGCTCTGCCTTATCAAGGATGGATAACGATGCCATAACACCACCGGCAAGCCCCGACATGAGCGTTGACACAGGGCGGACTGCGGCCGTTTCAAGGGAACCAACGCCCCCATTCGATTGCATAACGTAACGCTTTTTCGTGGTGACCCCTAGACCAGAAATCGCACGATCTAACTCAGATAAATAACGGTCCATTTTCGGTCTCAAGTAGGCATTGATGACGGTCGTCGATAGCCTGTAATACTCTCGAATAAAGGGGCAAATTTCGTTCGATAGGGTTACCTTTACATTCGGCAGAACCTCGTAAGCGATACGACGAACCGCTCGTTCATGTTCTGAATTAATAAAAGAGAATAACAGGCATACCGCGATTCCCTCGATATCCTCATGCTTTAGAAGTTCTAGCCTTGATCTCGTCAATTCGAGATCAATCTCTCGGACAACCTCTCCCCTCGATCCAATCCGTTCTGGTACCTCAATAACATTGGCTCTGTCCACCAACAGCTTTGGTCTCTGGTAACGGATGTTAAAAATCTCTTTCCCGTATGGTCTTGCTTGTTCCTGGACCTCATAGATGGCGTCAAAACCTTCGGTGATTACAAGCGCCGTTTTGCTGCCGTGCTCTTGCAACAATGTATTCGTTCCAACAGTTGTACCATGTATGAAGAGGTCGATCGCGTCAGGTTTTACACCAGTCTCAGTAATTTTGAGGAGCCCCCGAATAACAGCTTTTTCTGGCTCTGCAGGAGTTGAGGGAACCTTGAAAGACTGGAGCAGACCAGTATTGTCGAGATAAGTAAAATCTGAGAATGTGCCGCCCGTATCAACAGCGACTTGTACTTTTTTCATCTAATCCTCTGAGATCCTAAGCGACACTTTTAGTTCCATTTATTGATTCGGATGACTCTCCACATCCACCACCACTCGGAGTCTCAAGAGCAAACGATTCCCCAAAATCTATGGGAATATTAACTTCCCTTGATGATAGTAACTTAGGCTCACGATCGGGGTTCAAGATAGCCCTGCCAGGCTTACCGTCCTCTCCGCCAACGACACCCCTCGGCGGAATCTGGTGCCTCGAAGATCTTATAGAAAGAAGTATCCCGTCCGCCAGCGACTGATAGACCCGTCGAAATGCGTCGCCTCCAGAAAAAAGACCCCGTCCGCCGGTATTTTTTAAAACGCTAAACTCTGTGATACGAAGTGGATACTCTGTTTCGAGTATTTCAATCGGCGTTATACGGCCGTTGGTTTGATTCACATGACAGCCGGTCGACCCTTGATTAGCGCTTGAGGCTCCAGAGCCACCAGCAAAAATTTCGTACGAAATACTCGGTTTCGCTCCATTAACCGTTTTTGGGAACCCAAAAATAAGCGACCGGGAATCTGATCCGTCTGCGCGCTGTACCATTTCAGACAACTGGCCGAGCGCATCGAAACTCGCGTTTATTACGGCATGAACAGTCGGATTGTAAGTATTCATTGGAGCGGGTAATTCTGGCTCGAGAATTGAACCGGAGCGCGTCTTGATCTCAATCGAATTCAAGACGCCCTGATTAGTTGTAATGTCCTTACCTAGCGACGAGATGACAACATAACCACAAGCAGCTCTCACAAGCGATGGCCGGATATTGGCCGGCCCCACTGCTTGGTCATCGCTCTCAGAGAAATCAAAAACTATATGGTCATGATTCTTATGGACCGTTACAGCAATTTGAATAGGTTTCCCGACTCTCACACCATCATCGTCGAGAAGGCGGTCACCACTCGCAGAACCATCCTTCCAGAGAGCAAATTCCCGACGGATGGTCTGTTCGACGTTCGCAATACGCTGAACGATAGCTTGATCGATCATTTGTCGACCGTACTTTCCGACGAGCTCTCGGATTCGTTCCGACCCGAGCCATCCGCAACCTAATTGACCTCTGATATCGCCCATAACAAGATCCGGGGAACGACTATTTGCCCGAATAATCGTCTCAACTTCAGGGGATATGCTTCTTTGAGTCACAAATCGTATTGGAGGGAAATGCATTCCCTCCGAATAAATATCGGTCGCCTTGCCTGAGCAACTTCCCGGAACGGATCCGCCTATATCACTTTTGTGGGCAATACTGGCCGTAAAATAAGACAGTTCATTTTCAATAAATACTGGAACAACAACGCACATATCAGGTGCATGAGGGCTACCACCGATATACGGATGATTGACAAGAAACGCATCGCCATCTGAGATCGCGTGAGGCGGATAGACCTCTAAAACCGCTTTGATCGAAACTGGGAAGACACCGAGATGTAGCGGCAGGACAATATACTGTGCCGCAACATCACCTTTGGCATTAAGAATCGCACAACTCGCGTCGTGACTTTCGCGAATAATGGTCGAGAATCCCGTACGAAACAGTGCCTCTTGCATCTGCTTTACAACGCCAGCAAGCGACGCATTCAGAATTTCTTCGGTAATCGAATCGACCAAGGTTAGCTCCTCCACCTAGCCCGTAGACTACTGAGGAAACCGAGTGTCAGGTAATATCAAATTGCGATGCGCGGAATCGTGGCCCCGTCTACCAAAACCAACAAGAACCGACAAAAAATTAATCTATCTGCTCCTGATCTTCGTACAATTCAAACCCTTCAACAGACAAAATGTCGGGATTTTCATGTGCGACCTCGGCGACGAGAGCCACGAGTTGGTCCCTTACGACCTCAATCGCTCTTGAACTCGGTCTACTCATGTTTTCAGCGAGATAAAGTGTCCTAACGGGAGTCGGATTAACGATTCGTGCGGTACCAACATGCCCACTCTCGACCTCCCACTTAACAGCGCCAATAGATCCGACAGAAAAACCCAACCCTTCTCTTATCAGATAGCGTATCGGTTGGACAGACTCGACCTCATGGACAATATTTAACTCGACACCAATTTCCTCCGCAAAACCGTCGACAAGCTTTCTGTACTCGAACTTAGTCGATGGAAGTATTAGCGGGTAATCCACTAGGTCTTTAAACTCGATCTCGTCCGGTAATTTCTCAGAAACCGAGTCCTTCCAGTACGTTAGGACCAAGGTTTCTTTCCCGATTGGCTTAAACCTCAGATCCTGGTCATCAGATGGTGCGTAACAGAGCGCTAAATCTAGCCGCCCATCATTCAACATTTTTGCGAGCGATTCACTGATCGAGTCTCGCAGGCATACCGACACGTCCGGGTATTCAATCGCTATTCTTTTCACCAACTGAGCGGCAAGTAATTGACCGGTTCCATGGGTCAAGCCCACGAGAGCTGGGCCCGACGGCGTGTCCCGCAAATTCTGCAATTCATTCTTGATGTAATGCATCTGGCTGATTAGTCGTTCAGCGTGTTCAGCAAGTTTCAGGCCCGCAGCGGTAGGTGTTACCCCCCGGGCGTGACGCGTCACAAGTTCTACACCAAGTTCGTCTTCGAGACGTCTCAGATATAGACCGAGAGCCGGCTGCGCTATGTAGAGGTGTCGGGACGCCTTTGTAATGCTTCGGTGTTTGATAATACCGAGAAACAGACGCAGGCTTTTAATGTCCACCTGATAAACCTCAAAAAACTAATGATCAAAAATTAATCATGCGCCTTCATCGCCGAGATATCAACGCCCAAGTACTCTGCTTTTTCGCCGTACAACAAGGCACTAACGTCGTCCGCCGAAAACATTTTTACTAACTGGTCGATGGTGCCAAAAAGTGGTAAGGGAAGCTTTGCGGTTTGAGCCAACTCCATCGCGACATCCATATCCTTTTCTTGCCACGTGAACCTCGTGTTGTCCCAACGGTCAAGGGTGGTGTTTCGAGCCGGGCACTCTAACAAAATCTCACGCATATGCTGTGCATTCACTCCGTGCCGCTTCGCCAACGCTAGGACCTCGAAATTGGCACAACATGCCGCCCAGTGCATCATATTGTTGCAGGTCTTTCCGAGCTGCCCAGCCCCCACGTCACCGACGCGGTGCACGGCTCGGCTGTAACACATCAGGACAGGTGTTACGTAGGCGACATCGGACTCAGACCCACCACAAAGACTTGCCAGGTTTCCGTCCCGCGCGCCTTGCATTCCGAAAACAACCGGGGCGTCGACAAACCTCACACCCGAGGCCTCGCAACTGGGCGCAATCTTTTTCATAGTGTCCGGATGATTTGTCGCGGCTACGACGATCGCCGCACCACTTTTTGGTCCATTGGACAGAATCATATTCACGACCGACTCTGTTTGCGCATCAGTCGCCACTATGACTATGAATACGTCGATATCGGACACCTGACTGGCGAGATCATCCCCGGCACTCAAGCCTCGCGCCTTAGCCTCGGCGATTTGCTTTTCGTCGAGATCTATCCCGACAACGTCCATTCCCTTGCTCTGGATGTGGAGAGCCATCTCTAAGCCCATCGCACCAATGCCAACCACACAACTTTTCATACTAAATTTCCTTACCTATATCTTTTTTCAATAACTGCTTCTTGGCGCTCGATACTAAACCTGAGCCTTTCGACATAATCTAAATCTGTTCCCGTGACCCGGATCCAGCGGGCTGGGGGTGCAGAGTGCTGCGTAGAATGAATGACCAGTGGTCCAAAAAACATCGCGTTCCCGGGCGTCAGATCAGTCTGATCCGTCTTCTCTAGTACCGCCTGACCCGGCCGACCAGGAGAACCACTGATTCGTCTATACGTCGACATCTCAGTCGCACCACTGACCTGAAAATAGAGCGCCCATGACTGGCCGTGATCATGCGGCGAACTTCTTTTCGGCGTATCGGCACCATGCAATAAGATTTGCATACCTGACCCTTGGCTGCCCCACAATCTAATCTTCTTGGTAATGTCCAACTTGGCCAACGATTCCCCTACCCCCGGCTTCTGAATAAACTCTTGGATTAACTCGGTCCCACGAATTCCAACATTCTCCCGTGATGGTGCCTCTGCCTCGAATAATGAGAGTATGTCTTTGGCAAGCTGATCTACAATTTGTTGGTCCATCATCCTCTCCAGACAGGTCTTGAGTATTAGATATATTGCTATTGCACTTCACAGCTGTCCAAAAACGAATTAGTTTCTGGGACAACTAGTGTGGTTTCTTCTGAGTATTTAAAGTGGATGTTGTTTTAGTTGGACTTGGCCGAATCGGTAAGCTTGTTGCACGCAGGTTGCTTTTAGATAACAGTGCTGGCTTGAACTGGGTAGGCGCTGTAGAGCTAACCAGAGACCCAGAGTTATTCAGCTACACGCTAAATTATGATTCGACCTATGGGACACTCGATACACGAGTAGAACACACCACTGACTCTCTAAGAATCCAAGGATTAAATGATGTCCCGCTCTTTGACGACTTAACGCTAGCCATAGAGGAAACGTCGCCGGACTTGGTTGTTGATTGCTCAGGGTCCCAGAAATCAGCGGAGATTCTTTTATCAAGAGAAAGGACGCGATTTAAGCGTCACCTTTTTGCCCAGCCTCTTGATCTGATAAAACGTGATAATGACTCTAGGGTCTGGGTATACGGGGTAAATGATAGCGATTTTGATCGCCTGAAGATCCCCAGAAATATTATCAACCCAGGATGCCTCAACAACTGTCTAATCCCATTAATTGCGTGCCTAAACGAACAAAACAAAATAATGAAAGGATCATTTGTCTCGGTCCACAGTGTCACAAATACGCAGCCAACCCTCGATAGAGCGAAACGCTCGCCTCGTTGGTCCCGGGCATCTCACTCAAATCTTGTGCCTGCAGCTCACGACAGCATGAGTTTAGTTGACCACTTTTTTCCTGAGCTAAAAAATAAGCTGGTCGGTAGGACGGTAAGAGCACCCGTTAATCATACCAGCTACATTACTTGTAACTTCGAACTGAACGAGAGAACTGACACTGATTCTCTACTGAGATGTCTCACAAGTACCAAAATCATTCCCACCGTTTTCGGTGTCGATCAAGAACCATTGGTTAGCAGTGACTATCTTACCGATCCGCGGTCCTGCGTGGTCGATGGTACATCGATAAGGGTCATAGACGGATCCACGGCCCTTTTGAGCGCCTGGTATAACAACGAGTATGCATTCGCCTGCCGTATGGTGGATATTGCTAACAAGATTAGTCAAGCAAGTTAGGAGAACATTAAGCATGTGCGGTGACTTAGAAGATTATGATCCAGGGAAACACGTTGATTTGCTGCTCGACGGAATTAAAAGACATGTCGGCCGACCACGCATCGCCTCCTCAAGCACGTGGGCCCAAGATATCGCTCACCTCGAGCTAAACGAATCAAACAAAGAACTCCTTACACATTTTTTGGCAATGGGTACAGCAGTCAGCAAACACCGTCCTAAAAAAGAACAGTTAGAATCCATTGCCCAACTGGCCCAGATCCACGCCTACCTGTCCGGTGTTTTGACGGGCGTGTTACTCGATGATGGAACACTCCAACAAATTGGGATACAGAAGTTTTTGGAGGGAGTCAGTGTCGGTCGATCTATCGATCAGGGTGTCGCCGCCGACACAGCACACGGACATTTGCACGATCATAGTCACCGTCACTCGAGCTAAGCGATACAAGATT